>NZ_VRZC01000136.1 GCF_016743215.1 Geminocystis sp. GBBB08 | reverse complement strand
TTTAAAAAAAATTGTTCTGCCGTTGACTCCGTTTTCGAATCCTTCCCTAGTTATTTTTAAAGATTGTAAATTATCAAATAAAGGCTTAAATCCTAATTCAACAATTTTAATAACTGGAAACTTTTTGATAAGATAAGGTTCTAAAGGTTGCCATTTGAGATATAAATAACCATCGTTATTATTAGGTAAATTTTGAATTATTGATTGAAAATCATTTGAAGATAATAGATTTCGTTCGGAATTGCTTAAAATGTTATTTAAAACATTAACTGAATTAGTTAAAATTTCATAAACATCTTTTTGTGCATATACCCCTTTTACCTGGGCTTCAAGCCGTGAAAAATTATTTTCAGAAGTTGTAATTAATTCTGTCCATGCTGTTATAGTATTATTTTCTAAAGGTAATTTACCAACACTTAAGCCTCTATCTTTAGCAAGATTATCTAATTTATCTGTCAATAATTCTTCTTGTTTTTCTGTGACAAATAACCAGTTTAATTCTTTGGTTATTTCATCTATGGATAAGGATACGCCATATTCTCCGGTAACTTTTGAAAACATATCTTCGGTAAAATCCAGTTGTAAAGATTCTTCTAAAGGGTGAATACTTTGATAAATTAATTCGGCTAAGGGGTTATTATTATCTAATCCTGCTTTGATATGTTGCCAAAATCCTTCTAAATTTACTCCCGAAATCGACAAAACACTATTATCAGGAATATAAGCTAAAGTTTTTGGAGGAGTTGTGAAACTAGGAGGTTGATTTTCGGCTTCATTCACCCCAAATAAAGCGGTATGAGTTACTAATCCTTGACGGTTAAGAGTTAAAGATAAGGTTAGACTTTGACTAATATAAGGGGTTGTTACTTCTCCTTGATTGGTAATCCATGCGGAAGTTGTAGGTAAATTTAGATAAGCTATACTAATTTTTTTTTCGGGTAAGGAGGCGATCGCTTTTTGATAAGATTGATCTTGTGCTAAATTAAGATCAATGGCTTGAGCATTATTAATTGCCTCTTTCAATACTTGTAAATCATTGGCAAATAAAACAAAATCAGCAACTACCGCCGCTGCCACTTGTTTAATGTCATTATCCACTATAGTTGAACGTTGATAAACTAAATTAACTCCTTTATACTGTTCAAAAATCAATTCCGCAGTATTAGAAAGCACTTGTTTGCCGTAATAAGTTTGTAAAAATTCTCTTGCTAATTCTGATGATTTATTTTTAACTACTAACAAATATCCGGGTTTAACACCATTATCAATATTATGATCATAATCTAAAGATGTCACGGCTAAAGTAATTTCATCCCCTAACCAATCTCGTAAATCTTCCTCCGAATCGACTTGAGCTTGAGATAGTAATTTTGTTCTGAATTGCTCGATTGCTTTTAAAACTCGTTTTTGTTGATCATTAGAGGGTAATAAGTTTGCTATAATACCCACTTTATCAGGATTAATCAATAAAGACACCATTAAAGGCGACTGTTTTGGGATAAAAACAACTCCTTGAGGATTATTTTTAACACCTTCCTTAGTAATGTAATTGGAATATGTGGCTGAAAATAACCATAAACTAACAACGGCTATAAAAATTACCCCGACTATCACTATTAAAAATTTAGGTATAACGAAACGAGATTTCATGAGTATTAAATAATGAAGAATGAGGAATGAGGAATGAGAAATAAGGAATTAAGAATACTTCTTATCTAAAACTTAAAACCTATTATCTATTATATTTCTCTAATAATTATAATTGTACGATCACCAAAAGCAATACTTTGTGATCGAAAAAAAATATAAACCATGCCAATTTAATGATTTATATGCTCAAATTGATTTAATTTTCAATTTATGGAGATGGCTATTAGCTATTAACATTTCCTATGTTAGCAATAATATATCAGTCGTGAGAATACGATCCCTCCTACCTAACCCCAGGGTTGTTTCATTCTCGAATTTTTAGTTTGGATAGAGTAATGAGTAATGAATTTTGATTATTTTTGATGAAAAAAGATTCTCTCAGAATTTTTAGATAATAACTAAAATATTAAGAACCAAAAACTCTCTAATACTTATATGCTCAAGACTATAGCCAATTCGTGCCTTTTACTTTGAAACAGCCCTGCCTACCTAACCCCCCTAAAAAAAAGGGGAATATCACCCTCAATTTCTCACAAATGATTCCTGGTTGCGATACCTATTAGATGTCTTGAAAAAGACTATTAAAGACTATTATTAATTATTTATATTTTTAAAAAATTCTTCAGGATTGTCAAAAATTTTAAAAATTTGATCCATTTTAGTTAACTCAAAAATTATCTTTAATTGATCATTTAAATTACACAAAGATAAATTTGCTTTGGCGGTTTTAACGGTTTTATAACTAGCGACTAACGCCCCTAAACCTGAACTATTCATAAAAGAAACATCAGTAAAATCTATTAAAATAGTCTCGAATCCTTCAGCAATTGAATTAGTAATTTCTTGTCTTAATTTAGTGCCGTTATCAGTATCAAAAATACCAGTAGGTTTAAGAATTTTGTGGTTAGCCATATGTTTGTAAATTATTAGAAATATTTAAAATATTGGGGATCAAAAAATTACTGATTCACAGAAGGCTGCCAAGTCGCAGCTTTAACCATAACCCATAATAAAGATATATTATATATTGACCAACCAATATTGAGAAAAGTAACTCCAGGATTTTCTAATTGCCCTTGTAATAGGCGATATAAACTCCAAAGAATACCTAAACTTGTCAAAATTATAATGGTTAGTTGAGGTATAATCAAGCCTAAAAACATCCCTGATTGTCTTTGTTTAGGGGTAACTTTAAAACTTAATGGTTTACCACTAAAAACGCTAATTACCGCTTGAATAAATAGGGGAAATAAACCTATAGCATATTGTTCTGATCGCCATAATTCACCGGCGGGAATTCCCCAACAAGCTACAGTAAAAGTAATGCGGTTTAAAATAAAAGCAGGAAAAAAATGAATAGCAAACTCGTTACCATAGGCATTAACTGGGATTATCCCCGTAAAAAAGTAGATAATAGGGGAGATTAAAAAGATGAGAATGAAAAAACCAGCAAAATAACTATACATCGTTTGAAAATACTGTAATTGCTGAAAGAAACTTAAACCTTCCTTATTTTTACTAAAAGGCGATTCTCGGAGTAATACTTGAATTGTGCCTTGCGCCCATCGTAATCTTTGTTGTAAAGTAGAAATAAGATCATCAGGTGCTAATCCGGCAGATAATTCCTCATTATGGTACACAGATTTCCACCCAGCAGCATGAAGTCTCATGGCAGTATTCATATCCTCAGTAATACTATTGCTAGACATTCCTCCTACTAAATCAAATTCTGCTAATCTATCTTCGTTGAAATCCATAGAAAAATTTTGTAACCCTACATTTACTAAGGCTTCTCGTCTTAAAATAGCATTTGTACCCGTATAGAAAGCAGAGTTCATACCGTCTTTGCTTTGTTGAATTAAGCCATAGAATAAGTGAGCTTGATGACCAAAAGGATCACCAGGTGGTAAATTGTAAAAGGCTTGCGGTGTTTGTACAAAGGCTATTTGATTACTGTCATATTTACCGGTATTAATATTATATTGAAAAAAGTAAGGTACGACACGTTGTAAGAATTGAGGTTGTGGAATATGATCCGCATCAAGGGTAAGGATTAAATCACCGTTGGTTTCCCCTGAAAAAATAGCATAATTAATGTTTCCTGCCTTAGCATGATGAGGTTTACCTTTTGGTTTTGGACGAGCAATATAACAAGCTCTTCCTAAGTTACTAAGCTCTATTTCTAAGTCATAAATCTCTTTTTCTAAGGATTGCTGCACTTGTTTAAGATAATCGTCAAGGGAAGATAAATGAGGATATGACTGCAATATCAATTCTTGAAAACTTTGTAAGTAACCTGTTAATTGAGATACTTTTCCTTCTGTTTCAATGTCGGCTGTGGCTTCATAGGATTTGAATAAAATTAGACAATTACGTTGATCTGGGGTGGTAGTATAATATGAACTATCCATTAACTCTTGAAGCATTACCATTCCTCTGCCGTGTTCTTCTAAGACATCAATTTCAGCAGGTAAGTTTTTGATTTTTCCTTGCCAATCAAAGGATTTTCCTTGATCCCAAATTTTAATTTCGATACCTTGACTTAAAATAAGAATATCAATAGTAATAGCAGTTTTTGGAGGTAAATCTTTATGAGCGTGACGAAGGGCATTATCAAAACCTTCCCCTAAAGCTGTTTGACATTCTAACCATGTTCTTAAAGGCACATAAATCGGCTTAATTTCTTCAAACCAAATTAAAACTTGTGCAAAAGAATCCGCTTCCCCATTTACTTCAAGATGAAATAGATCTAATATTTTTTGTGCCTTAGAAATTTCTGGGCTGAGGATCTGAATTTGTGCTAATCTTGCCATTAATTGCGATCGCTTTTGATTAATTAGATCAGCTTCAGCTTGTAACTCAGGAGATTGTAAATCTTGAAGACAAAGATTTTGAGCCATTTCTCTCATAGCCAGAGAATTACCATCATCTAAAACATAAACCTTCAACTTAGAAACAGGATAATCCATCTTTAAAGCTGCTTTAGCGGTTGTTTCTACCATATCAACAGGTTCATTATAACAGGTAATAAAAACATCAACTTTAGGTATTTGTTCTTTAGGTAAAGGAGGGCGCATGAATTTGAGAGAGCGAATTTCCCTGACTAAGGGGCGCCATAAACCGATATAAAACATGACACCGCCAAGATAACAGTAAATTTCGGCTAACAATAGAGGAATAGAAATCCACCACACAGAAAAGTTAATCGAATTAGTGATACGCCATTGAAGATACCAACCGCCGAATATAAGGTTAATTATCATCAAATAACGAAAAAGCATTGTTCTTTCTTTGAGACGAATCTGTAGATTGCCTGAGAAAGAATAGGAGTCTTCAACTAAAGGATTTGGGGTAATCATGGAAATAGTGAGTAATGAATAAAGAAGAATAAAACATTAAGTTAAATTTTTCTTCGTTTTCTAGTTTTTTCATTCTTAATTTTACATTCCTAATTAATTATTAAAGGTTTTTGTTTAATTTTATATAATAGACTCTCTAAAACGATGGCATTAGTATTAATGTTTAATAATTTATTAATACCAAGAGAAGGATTTTCATATTTTCCTGCAAAGTATCCTTTATTTATATCTCCTAAATTATTAACTGCTTGATGTAACTTTTGGGGGTATGGATGTTCTGGTTTCAAGGCATTCCAAGCAAAGGCGGCTTTGGTGCTTAAAGTACGATATTGAGGATATGATTTTCCTGTACTACTAATAGCTGTCCATTTTTCACCATTAGCATAGATACTATAATATAAAAAATAAGGTGAGCGATCAAGAGAATCTTCATTAACCGCTGTTAAGATTTTAGTGCGTTGATACCGTCTTTCTTGAACTTCTAGTAATTTATTAATAGGGGGTATAACTTCTCCTTGCCAACCTATTTCTAAACCCCATAATAAAAAAGGATCATTGGTTAGGTAATTACTTGCGTTAGAATTAGCTAAGTTACGTTGATCAACTTGTAAGATAATTCCTTCTATTTCCACAGGTTTAATGGGAGGATTATTTAAAGCATTTTCCGCAATGATACCCCATAATTTAAAAGCTTGAGCGGCATATTGTTCATAACCGAGTCTGCCTTCTTGTACTAATTTTACCTTTCCTTGTTGAATAATTCCACCTTTGAGCCTACCATCTTTAATTAATCTGTTTAATTGCCATTTTTGGATAATTCGATCAATTTGAGCTTGATAAGAAGGATAATGATTATAAACTACCCGTAAAGACACTAATAACCTAGCTAAGTCTAACACAGACCAACCCGTGATACCCGATGGATCAAATTTGTTGTCTAAAGTACGCATTTGGGCATTTGTGGTACTATAGGCTTTGTTAGGTAAGTTGCTGATGGTAGAAAGTTTTAAATTATCTAAAGTGGATAGGGTTTTACTCATCATCATTTCAAAATTAGATTGGGGAATTATCTTTAATTGATAAGCGGAATGAATAGCCAAAACACTACTACCTAAATCCCATAAAGTAGTCCAAGTATAGTATTCTACAGCATTAACTAAACCAGTTGACTCATGCCAATTACGCTCAAAATATTTCCATGCCATCATCGCCGATTTTTTGTCTTCTGAAGTAAAAGAAGAAGGAGTAATAGTCACAACGGATGACGGTTTTTCTGTATTTTGAGGTAATAAAGGTTTTTCAATGTTATTTAGTGAATTAAAAGGTAAAGGTTTTTCAATATTTGGTAAATTAGGTAAAGAAGAAATGGGAGACTTTTGATTTAAAGAAGTCCAGTAATTTTGTGAACCTTGAGAGATAAACTTAATTTGAGGAGTAGAAGTTGTTGGTAATCCGTTACCTGATTTTTGGTTTTCAATCGCTTTCCACCAAGGAGAGTTAAAATCAAAACGGTTAAGCAATAATGGTTGTTGTGTCACACTATAAAGCAGGGATTGTAAAATTAAACTATTGGTATTGTTACTAAATCCTGACACTCGATCGCCACTTTCTTCATAAAAGCCCTCAGAATATCCTAAGTTGGAATTAGATAAATCTGCAACGGACTGCCTTAACAATTTGGCGTATTCATTATCGGGGTATAAAGCTGAAAAAGCAAAAGCTACTCCGGTGCTAGTAATTCGCTTGGTATTAGAAAATTGATTATCTGTTAACACCGCCCAAGGTTTTGTCTTACCCACAATAGAGCTAGTAACTACATAAGGATCAGATTGAATTAAGCTAGTATCAGAAGCATTTAGAATATTACTGTTACGGTAACGATTTTCTTGGGCTTGAAATAAATTAGCTAGTATAGGTTTCATAGTAGAGTCTAACCCTAACAAAAGTCCATAGTTAAGAAAAGGGCTACTAACGGTATATTGTTCTTGAGCATTAGAATTTTTATCTTTTCGGGCAATCGGCACTTTTACCCCTTCTACTTCCATCATCTGATAATTTTGATCAACAGAGTTATCAACAGAGAAACCCCATAATTGAAAACCTCTTGCAGATAATTCTTCATAGCCTAAAAAGTCAGCAGGATAAATACGAGTAAAGGATTTATTGTCTTTTTTTTCGACTACGGCATTATGTAAACGTTGATTATTGACTACCCTAATATAAGACCAATCTAGGAGAATATTATCTATAGGTTGAATATATTGGGGATAACAGGCTTTAATGTTATGTAATGATAGAAGTAATCTGCCCACATCTAAACCAGACCATCCGATACCTTCTTCCGTCGGATTCATGCCATAATCAACAGGGGTTAAAGTGCGAATATCGTAACCTCGATGAGGTAATTCTCCAGCAAATAGAGATATTTGTTTTAATGTACCTAAAAATTGCCTAATTCTGGTATCAAAAGTATTACTATCAATAATTCCTAAACTAAAGGCAGTTTGTAAGGCAGAAAGATAGTTACCCATGCCCCATAAATTAGTAGCTTTCATGTCAGTGCGATCGCTTACTAAACCTGTTTTTGGTTCATAATTGGTTTCAAAATATTTCCAAGCCGAGGAGGCATAACGTCTTTCAATAATGTTCAAATTACGAGTTAAATTGTAACATTGAGGAAAGGAAGTTTCCCTAACAGGAGAAATAGGAGGGATATTAATAGAAGTATTTTGAGGATTATTAATACTAGGAGGATTAGTTACTTCTGCTTGAGGAGGTGCAGGATATTCTTTCATCACTGTAACACCTTTAGGTTTACCAGTAGATGCTGTAACTTTAGCATTTTCAATTAAAGGACGATTGCCCTTAGCTTGATAGTACAATAGCTCTAAAATCAAGCCATTAGTATTTCCTGTTAAAATTCCATTATTTTTTTTGGTTTCTTCAAATTGCCCAGCGACAAAACCTCCTCCATCAGGGCTAATAAAACTATTAACAACGGTTTTTAATTGTTGGGCATAAGTATTTTGAGGGAAAATATAACTCCATCCTAAAGCCGCTTTAGTGCTAATAGTACGCAATTGAGGATATGGTTGATTATTTTCTGTAATTGTTGCCCATGCTACTCCATTCGCAAAGATAGTGTTATATAAAAAGTAAGGAGAACCATCAATATTGTCCTCTGTGACGGCTGTAAGTTGTCCTGTTGCCTGATAACGACGTTTTTGGACTTCCAAAACATTTGTGGCATACTCTTGCATTTGTTGCCCTAAAAAGCCAAATTCGATCCCATCCAAAATATAAGATTCACTCACTACATAATTATTAGCATTAGTAGATTGAAAATCACGGGTATCCACAGGCACTTTTACTCCATATATTTCTACCATCTTAAAAGGCTCAAAGGAAAGGGCTACGGGGGCAGCAAATCCCCATAATTCATACCCCCTAGCGGCATATTCTTCATAGCCTAAACGCCCTTCTTGTACTAACATAGTTTTACCATCAGGCAAGACAGTAGCACCATAAAGCATTTTATCCTTAATTGATCGAGAAATTGCCCAACGATTAACGATAGTTTGTAGCCAATCGGTATATTGAGGATGACAAATGCGGATCACATGAAATGCTGCTAGAATACGACCAATATCAAGGGCTGACCAACCAATACCTCTTTCGATAGGATTATTACCATAATCGACTAATTGTCCATTAGCAGTGTTATAAACTTTATTAGGGAGGCTATCTTCAAATAATCGCAGTTTACCAAGAGAATCCAAAAATTTATTAAGACGTTGATCAAAATCTTCTTGAGTAGTAAGATTAAGCCATCGGGCGGAATTTAGAGCCATTAAATAATTACCCATATCCCACAGTGTACCAGAAGGATAGTTATTCGCCGAGTTAGTAAAGCCTGTTTCTGGTTGGTAATTATTTAGGAAATATTGCCAAGCAACTTTTGCCCAATTTTCTTCTTCAGGGGTAAGAGGTTGGCTAATATTAGCACAAGAATTGGGAGATTGAGCGATAACAGGTTGAATACCAATATTAAGAGGTAATTGACTGGTGAAGATAATTCCTGCTAAAAATAGAGCAATTAATTTTAACCATTGACGTTTCATAACAACAAGGAATGAGGAATGATTAGTATTTTGTAGTAAGGGATTTATCTTTTATTTTCCCATAATCAATGTTAAAGGAAGTGCAACCTACAATCATTAATTATCTTAATGGAGGGTGTTGGATTTGGTTGTTTAACCCAATCTACTGTAATCTATAATTAAGTTAACCTTTAATTTTAAATTCCTAATTATTTTGTGCCCAAATTAAGAGAGGTTTACCGACTTGTTTATATAACAATAATTCAAGAATTACCCCATTATTATTAGCAGTTAAGGCTTTATTTATTTCTGGCAAACTTTCGTAATAACCGTTATACCAACCTTCTGGTGCGGTTAATTTTTCCGTGACAAAATTAGATAGTTTTTTTGTATATTCAGAATCGTATAATATATGCCAACCAAAGGCTGCTTTTGTACTTAAAAATCGCAGATTATCATAATTTTCTCCCGTATCTTTTATGGATGCCCAAGGTTTACCATTGACGAAAAGAGTGTTATAAATAAAGTAAGGTTCTCTATCTAAATTATCTTCTGTTAATGCTGTTAATTGGTTTGTAGCTTCGTAACGTGCTTGTTGTGCCAATAAAATTCGATCGCTGTAGGCTTTTGGTAATGCTTGAAATCCTGTTTCAATACCGTCAAGAATATAAGGCTCACTTAATACATAGTTATTAGCTTGAGAATTAGCTTGATCTCTTTTATCATAGGGAATACCGACATTATAAAGATTTACGAAAGCAGTTTTTTCTTGAAAATCGAGGGCTTTATCAACTTTTAAACCCCAGATTTTTAAGCCAAAGGCGGCATAATTTTCGTAGCCTAAACGTCCTTCTTGATTATACTGCTCTTTACCATCTATGACGCTCGTACCATACATTTGTCCGTCCAAGGTAAGTCTTTTTACATTCCATGATTGCCAAATTTTAATTACTGCAGGTTTAAATTCAGGGTAACGGGTAGCGATAATATTCAACCATATTGCCATTCTACCTATATCAATGGCAGACCAACCAATTTCTTCTTTTATCTCTAATTGCCCATAATTGACAGGAATTAAGGTTTGACTGTTATAGACTTTATTGGGTAACTCTTTGTTGTATAATGGTAACTTGGCTAACGTGGTTAAGGATTGAGTCATTTTTGCCTTAAATTCTGTTGCCGGTATTAATTCTAATTCTTTTGCACTAACTAAAGCGGCAAGAGCTGCGGCTTGATCCCATAATGTTACAGAAGGAAATCCATCAGCAGAATTCACTAATCCAGTTTTGTCATTCCAATTATTCTGAAAATATGCCCAAGCTGTTTTTGCCGCAGTTAATTCGCCTAGGGTTAATGG
>NZ_VRZC01000135.1 GCF_016743215.1 Geminocystis sp. GBBB08 | reverse complement strand
TTTAATATTAGTCAAGACAGTGTTAAAGTTTTTTTGACAGATAAGTACTTACAAAAGATTACTTCTTTATCTGTGATGACGAATTTAACCAACAATAATGAGCAAGAAAAAAAAATTACTACCCATATTAATCAAGTAGAGAAAAACTTCCAATATATCAGCACAAAATATAATATACCAGTGGAAATATATAACCCACAAAAACAACTAATCATGATTTATAATAAGCCATTTTAGAGCTTTTGAAACCTAGTAATCGAGTAAAAATTTACCCTAGGAACTTAGGTTATAAATTAAAGAATTAAATCAAAAAATTTTGAGAATGAAGATAAAGTTACTAAATTATTTTTACTAT
This sequence comes from Geminocystis sp. GBBB08, assembly GCF_016743215.1. Lineage (GTDB taxonomy): Bacteria > Cyanobacteriota > Cyanobacteriia > Cyanobacteriales > Cyanobacteriaceae > Geminocystis. Next base: position 10,165 of record NZ_VRZC01000135.1, on the reverse strand, counting down.
TGTAAGAATCTTTATTGCCTAGGCTCTGATTTCTGGAAGAACTCTGATATTTTGACATAAATATCTGTAAAAATTGATGCTAAATTATATTTTCTATATCCCTTATAATAATTAAATTAAATTTTTGGAGTGAATTATGTTTAAAAGTAAAATTAAGCAAAAAAAAGTTAAATTAATTATTCAGAGAATAAAACAGTCATCTAGTTGGCAAGGTTGTCTTCTTTTAAGTGCTATTTTGCTTCTTTCTTCTAGTTATGCGGTGTATGCCCAAGAACCTACTCAAGATTTACAATCTATAACAGGAGAGTTAAGAGTCGGTTTAGATACTTTATGGGTGGTGTTAACTTCTGTGTTAGTCATTTTTATGAATGCTGGTTTTGCCATGTTAGAAACAGGTTTTTGTCGCCGCAAAAATGCTGTCAATCTGTTGTCAAAAAATTTGATTGTTTTTGCTATCTCTACTATCGCTTTTTGGATTATCGGCTTTGGTTTAATGTTTGGTGATGGAAATGGTATTATAGGATTACAAGGATTTTTTCTCGGTGGAGCAGACAATAGTCCTGCTGTAAATCAAGCCTATATTGGGGTTTATAGTTCCTTAAATTGGACTGGAGTTCCTTTGTCCGCAAAATTCTTATTTCAAGTGGCTTTTGCCGGTACGGCGGCGACAATCGTTTCTGGTGCGGTGGCTGAAAGAATTAAGTTTATTGATTTTATCTTATTTAGCTTTTTTTTGGTGGCGATCATATACCCCCTTGTAGGTCATTGGATATGGGGAGGAGGATGGTTACAACAAGCGGGATTTCATGATTTTGCCGGCTCAACAGTAGTACATTCTGTCGGGGGCTGGTCTGCTTTAACTGGAGCAATTATACTAGGTCCTAGATTAGGGAAATATCAGACAGACGGGGGAATAATACCGTTACCCGGACATAATCTCAGCATAGCAACTTTAGGTTGTTTTATTCTCTGGATTGGTTGGTTTGGCTTTAATCCAGGATCAACTATGGCAGTAAATCAAGATATTGCTCGTATTGCTGTGGTAACAAATTTAGCGGCGGCTTCAGGAGGGATAACAGCAACGATTAGCAGTTGGATTTTAGCGGGAAAACCCGATTTATCCTTAACCATTAACGGTATTTTATCAGGGTTAGTATCTATTACCGCTAGTTGTTCCATGGTGAGTTACTCTAGTGCCGTCACCATTGGTGCATTAGCCGGAATTTTAGTGGTTTTTGCTGTTTATCTTTCTGATACCTTAAAAATAGATGATCCCGTAGGTGCAGTATCGGTACACCTAGTTAACGGTATTTGGGGTACAATTGCCGTAGGATTATTTGCCGATAGTAATATCACCAATAATCCAGACGTGGCAGGGTTATTTAGTAGCGGAAGTTTACATTTATTAGGAGTTCAATTACTGGGTATTATAAGCGTTGGTATTACTGTGCTATTTTCTAGTATTCTGTTTTGGAACATACTCAAAGTTACTTTTGGTTTAAGGGTATCTCCGGAAGAAGAATACTTAGGATTAGATATTGGAGAGCATGGTATGGAGGCTTATAATGGCTTTTTAGAAGTAGATAATTAAAAATAAATAGAAATGATGAATTTACCTCGTAAAAAAAACACTAGGCAGCCTATGCCAAAGTTAGTTGAATCGAACATTTAACTAAATTGATTTGTTATAATTTTTTACTACATTTAATTTCTTTTTTAGAGATTAATAAGCAATAACGAGGTAGTATCTTGTGTTTTCAAGTTTGATCTGGGTATTATTAATGGGTTTTTTTGGTGGACAAATTGCCCGAAGATTAAAGTTACCGCCTTTAGTGGGTATGATTATTATTGGTATTATACTTAGTCCCAATGTTGGTAACATACTCAGTACTGAAATGTTAGCCTCTGCCAGTGGTTTTCGAGTTGTAGCAGTGATGGTTATCCTGATGAAAGCAGGTTTAGGTTTAGATGCCGAAAAACTCTCAAAACAAACCACTGTAGCTTTACGATTAGGGTTTTTACCCGCAGGTGTTGAGGCGATAGTAACTGCATTAGCATCAATGTGGTTACTAAAATTTAATTTCTCTACTGGTTTATTACTTGGATGTATTATCGGTGCTGAATCTCCTGCTGTCATTGTACCCGGAATGTTACGCTTAAAGAGTTTGGGCTGGGGTGTAGAAAAAGGAATTGCTGATGCTATTTTAACTGGAAGTGCTTTATCTAATGTTTTATTATTATTAGTATTCAGTTTATTATTAGCTTTTTTAGGTAATACTAGCGATGGTATTACACTATTGGGGATTAAAATTACTCCTTTACAATTATTGCCTTTTCAGGTGTTAATGCAGATACTTTTAGGTATTGTTTTCGGTTGGTTAACGGCGAAAATTCTAGTCTCTTTACTACGTCAACAAAATTGGACTCAGAATGCTACACAAGATGCTATTATAACAGTTACAATAGCTTTATTATTAGTAGTTTTAGCGGAAAAATACCCCTTTTTCTCTGGTTATTTAGCAGTTATGGCAGTCGGTTTTTTTCTCATCAAATTTGATGCACCTTTAGCCCGAAGATTAAGAAATGGTTTTGATCATCTTTGGATTGTTGCAGAAATTATTTTATTTGTATTACTTGGTGCGAGTATTCAGCTTGATGTTTTAGGAAATTATTTGATTTTAGGGGTAATTCTCCTTATTATTGGTACATTTATTGGGCGTGGTATTGGTTGGTATCTCTCAACTTTAGGCAGTAATTGGACATGGAAAGAGCGTTTATTTTTACTACCAGGTAATTCAGCTAAAGCTACAGTACAAGCCGCTATTGGTGGTATTCCTTTAGCTTTAGGCATCAAAGGTGGTGATACAATGTTGGCGATCGCCGTTTTATCGATTTTAATTACTGCACCTTTAGGGGCATGGGCTATTCCAACTTTTGCACCGAAATTATTAGAAAAAGGAGAAGTTGACCCAACAAAAATAACACTCAATCAAGATATAGTATTATTAGCGGCAATTCCTGCCGATTCGTCTTTAATAAGTATTCTTTTAAAAACTGCGGAGATAGCCAGAAGAAGCGATGCTAAAGTAATTGTGCTTCATGTAACGGAGGAAGAAAATCCCATATTTAAACAGGAAATTGAAAGCAAAACTAATCAAATATTAAAAGACATAAATCATCAATTAATTATGACTTCTGGAGTTGTAACTGAAGAAATTTTAAGGATAACTAAAGAGTATAAAATCTCAGAAATTATTTTGGGTAAAAGAAATATCCCTCCTTTAGATAAACTGTTAGTAAGTTCTATATCTCAAGGAGTTTTAGAAAATTCCCCTTTACCTATTATTCTCGTTAATACTTAATATAAGTTAATATTTGTTTAATTATAAAAACTTTATACTTACTAAAAATATAGTTAAATATTTGACAAAACATAATCTAACTTACAAAATAGGCGATCGCCAAAAAAAACTTTATAATCATTTTAAATAATTTTTGTCATAATAGAGATAGACGAAAAATAATTTTAATCAATATTTAATTAAGGAAAATAAGATGAAGATAGTTAATAAATTTTTATCTATTACTGGTATTAGTGTTATTTCAATATTAATATATCATCCTAATAATATTGCTTTAGCACAATTTAGAGGACAAGATTCACAACAATTTTTTGATCGTGGTAATCAATTAATAGAACAACAAATTCAACAAATTGAGCAACAAAATAGACAGCCAATTGAAGAAAATCAACAAAAAAAAGAGGAGTTATTAGAAAATAATTTAGAAGTAAAATCTCCTGATGATTTAGAGATAAAAGAAGTGCCTGATTCTCCAGAAAGTTTAAGTAATAACGTACCTGAAGCCCCTAATCAGGAGATAAAAATACAACAAAATTAATAGTAAATTTTAAATTACAATTTTTTGGGTAGTGTTGATATTAACTTTAGATAAAAATATCAAGGCTAAATTCTTTATTGCAAAATTGCGAACTTTTTTTTTGAATTAATTATCAATTATTTCTAATACTTCTTTCGGAGAAAGTTTATTTTTAAACCAAATTACTCGATTAGGTAAATCTTTAAAATTAACTCCCGCTTTTTCTAAATTTAAACGCTCAGAAACCGCTAAAATTAGATTATTTGCCTCAGCACAACGTACTTGATAAAATTTTTTTTGTAAATATTCTGGGCGCCAATAACCCACGATTTCTAATAAAAAATCTCTACCATCGGGATGCACTAGACGAAAATCAGGTATCATGACGCTACCGGGTAAAGGCACTAAATCAACTTCTCTTTCTAAACGCCATTGTGTCTCTAATTTTTCCCAACCATTGGCGAAGGATTCTTCTAACATACTGTCATAGGTTTTATTGTTGGCATAATGACTCACTAAACCACAAGTATCATCAAGACGAAAGTAGCCCGTTTTTTCGCTGTTACCGTAGTTATCTTTCATGCGCAATTTTGCCTCTAAATTCCACTTGCTCACATGAAGTAAAGCTGGTATCATTTTTGCTAAGGCTAAACCATAACGTGTACTAGCTTTAAATAAACTGGTAGGTCCATCGATGGTGATAGTAAAACCAGTATCAGCATCCCCTTCAATATAAGCGATTAGCTGAAATAACTTGAGATAGCGAAACAGTAATTTATATTCTCCCGGATCGTTGCGGTGAGCGTGGATTATAATATGACTAGCACGATAGAAAATTCCTTGTACTTGAGATAAATTATAACGGTGGATTAATATCTCTGGAGTTGGTGCATCAAATTCTGTCAAGATTCGATTTTCTTGCAAGTCAGCATATAATCCTTTTGCAATTTCATAGGATAAAACTTCTCTTTTTAATTCCCCACTTAAAATAGAGGCGATCGCTTCTAAGGTATAATTTTTATGATCAGGTATTGTCGCTTTTTCTGCTGATAAGGAAAAAACTTTTTCTCGTAATATAGAAGGTTCAATAGGACTTACGATAGAAAATTGAGCAAAATGATTTTTGACTAAATGAGCTAAACCACGCTTTAATTTATATTCTGGACTATCAGCTTCTAAATTTAGTAATTTTTCGTCTAATTCTGCCTGAGTTTTACCTAAACAATCTTGAAAACAGTCAATAATTTCTAACGCTAAATCCAGAATTCTCGGTTGTAAAGATAATTTTTTAGGGATAATCGTTTCGCCACTATAACGATAAATTAATAAGTCACTTTTCAGCATGGTTTTGGTATTGTTAATTTATTGCTTTTTTCTTAAAACTTTAGTTGTTTCTCGCAAAGGCGCAAAGACGCAAAAGTTTTATATAAATTGATGTTTATTGTTTTGGAAATAATATTCTTTTTGAAAAATTAAGGCTTTAGCCTTTACTACTAACTTTTATTATTTCAATTTTCAATCAATTCTAAATAATCACTATATAATTTTCTATAGTCATAATTTTCAGCTAAGTTTCTTGCATTTTTGCCAATATAATCTAATAACTCATTATCGATTAAAAGTTGACAAATAATATCAGGATATTTAATTAAGTTATCTTCAATAATTGCTTGACTTTTATGCTGAATATCACAACCACGAAAGGCGATTTTTGTACCTAAAATTACCTTACCAAAACTCATGGCTTCCATTATTTTTAATGATGAACCAGTACCCGATAACATTGGTGCTAAAATTAGTTTAGCCTGTTGATAAGCTAGAGTTAGTAATTCTAAATCCACTTTATCAAGAGAGATAAAATTATCCTTATTTTCAGCTTCGCAACAACTACCCATAAGAATAAATTTACAGAGGGGATTATATTTTCTGAAGTGGTATTCAGAGGCGATTTCTCTAATTTGTTTCACCGCTTCAATATTAGGAAAATGCCCACTTCCTACAAATAAACAATAATTTTCTCTTAGCCAAGGGTAAAGATTAAGCCATTTTTCTTGATGACTAATAACTTTTTCTCTTAACGGTAAATTGATATTGACAGGATTAGGAATAACTTTACTATTTATATCCCATTTTTTTAAAAATTCTTGATCTTCTTTAGATACACATATAACTTGATTAGCCGTTTTTAAACTAGAAATTTCTTCCGCTAATAAGATTTGATAAATAGGAGTTTTTATCGATACCTGTTGACATAACATATCATGGGCAGTAATGATTAATTTAACATTTTTTTCTTGACAAATTTTACTGACAGTTTTACCCCAAAAAGGATATTCTAATATAACTATATCTGCCCAATCAATAATTTTTTGTATCCACTTTTTAAAGTTATCATCAAAGGAGAATTGATTATACATACTCAATCGCCAATCTTCTTTAATTTGTTTGATATTTTCTTCTCGTTGTTGATTATTTTTATCGTCATTATCATTAATATCTTTTAATCGATTAGTATTAATTAAAGTACTATAACTATTAGTATATAGTTGGTTAACTAATTCTAAATTATCAAAATTTTGATCATAAAAACTATAACGCACATTATCTAAAATTAACTCTTTTTCCTGCCCAATAGTAAATAACCATACTGAATTACCTTTTTCTTGTAAGTAATCAATTAATAATCCTACCCGTTGACTTGCCCCAGCTTTTCGTTCTAAAATATCTCCCCAAGGATATAAAATAGCAATTTTTTTCCCTCCTTGAGTCAAGTTATTTTGAACTAAGCGATCGCCCATAGTAACTTTTAAACTATCATTAATTATTTGCTGATATTCTGACTTCTTATCACCCCAAATAAAATTAACAATTTTACTATTTATTATCGACTTATTCTTAGATACCAAGTTATTAAAACTAGGTAAATTATAGGCAAGTAGATGAGGATGATAACTAATAATTTTTTTTGCTTGATGTTGATGATTAGCAAGAATCACTTTTACCTGACTAAATAAATATAACTCTTGTTTTAATTCTTCTTCATCAATTTCTTGATAATTAATAATGGCATATTGATAAGATTGTAAACCAGATAATTGACAAATAACAGGAATATTATTTAATCCCATTTTCTCCACTAAAATCTGATTAGTAATAGAGTCAATAAAAATAGTATCTAAATTTTCTGTTTGTAGATAATTAATTAAACTATCAGGAATCAATAAACTATTAACATCAATTAAGTTTCTCGTAAAAGTTATCTCATCTTGATAAACATTGCTAAAATATTTTTGCCGATTTAACCCCTTGATAAATTGAGGAGAATTTTTTAACCTTAAAAACCAAGTATGTTTAAACTGACAATTACTTAAAATATCATTAACTTTTTGTTGAAAATTATTATAACTATCTTCATCCAATTCTAACTTAAGAGAATAAATAAGTAAATAAATGTTATAACCTAATTCTGATAAACATTGTAAATGACTGAGAATAATTTGTCCATAATTATCTAAGTTTAATAAATTATCCCCATTAATAATAGTTAAAATTTTAGCATTATTTAATGAAGGCTGTATTTCCTGTTTATCTAGGGAATTATTACCTAAATTATCAGTAAAATCAACTTCCGATAATAGACAATCAATTAAACTATCAGGAGAATGTTTTTTACACCAGTCAACACTAAATTCTTGAGCATTTTTTTGATATTCACGAATATTATTAATTACCTTAATGATAGTTTTACTAATGTCTTGATGATTTTGATAAATTCCTCCTCGACTTTCATCAACTTGACTAGCTAACCAACTATTTTTTGGTACAATTACAGGTTTTCCTGCTGCTAAAGATTCCGTTAAAACTCCCGAAGTTCGATAACGATAACTGTTAACATTATAAGGAATAACTAATAAATCAGCACTCATTAACAATTGATAATATTCCTCAGTTGTCATCGGATTTTTAATAATTTTTACTACATCTTGAGGATATTCTTCAAGTTTTAATCGACTAGCTAAAATACCTTTTTCTCCCGTATTAATATTAAAATTAGATTGAATAGTAATTCTACTTTTTTGGTGATTAAATAGTCATTCCATAAATCTGCTACTATTTCCGGTAAATATAAATAACCTTTTTCAATTCTTGCATCCCCTAAATAGACTAAATGTAAAGATTGATTCTCTAATTCTAAGGCTATATTTTTTTTGATAATTTCTTGAATAATTTTTTGTCTAAATGGTACTGGTATTTCTATTAATTTAATAGGAGAAAGACTATTATAACGATCAACTAATTGTGGTGTATCTGTGTAAAATCTTACTTTTGTAGGAAATAACTTACATTGATAAAATTGAGTTAAACAAGCCTTAATCCCTATTCCTTGAGCATTTTTAACTAAACAATCATCAATATCTCGCCTTAACATGATATGATATTGTGGCAAGTTATTTAACTCCTGTTTTTCTAAAAAATAGAAGATTTCTTCTAATTGTTCAATGCTTAAAGTATGAATAAAAACATGATCATCAAAAGTAATTTTTAAAGAATTAAGTGTCTGACTTAAAGACTCAATAAAGCTATCACTTTTAATATTGACTAATTGTTCAATAATTTGATAAAAAACTTTGTTAATAATCTTAAAACTAAATCTAATCAAACCCCAAATTATTTTAAAAATTCCCCATAGGGTATTAGTAAAAGGAATATGTTTAATTAAATTAATATCATCTTTAATCCATTTCATTAATCTGAATAAACTACCTTCAACTTTTTCTAAAAATCCTCTTGTTTTTGGTTGACTTAACTTGAGCTTAAAAAATTGATAGTTAATCTTTTCTTGATAATCTTTAATCCAATGGATAAAACTAACATCTTCTCGATTCTTAATAAACTTTTTAAGTTGTTTTTGAATAATATTTAATGATTGAGTCGAATTATTAAACCAATCGACTTTAAAGACAGAAAAGACTTTAACATTATTAGGATATAAAGAAGAAGAAAAATTTTTATTAGCAACGATAATAGCTTTATAACCTCGCCTTTGAGCTGCGTAAGCTACAGATAAACTGCATTCATAGTGATGCCCTTGTAAATCCTGTAAAGAATGATCAATAATAATAAATCTTTTCACTATACTTTTAATAAACAAAATTAATAATTGATAAATAATATCATCTAGCAAATAAAGACTTTATCAGCTAAATTAAAGAATAAATTAACGAAAATTTTATCATGATTAGAATTGGCAATGGTTACGATTTACATCGATTAGTTGAAGGTAGAAAACTTATTTTAGGAGGTGTCGAAATTGATCATCATCTGGGATTATTAGGTCATAGTGATGCTGATGTTTTAACTCATGCTATCATGGATGCTCTCTTAGGTGCTTTAAGTTTAGGAGATATTGGTCATTATTTTCCACCCACCGATCCACAATGGGCAGGATCTGATAGCATGAAGTTATTAGCCCAAGTACATCAATTAATTCTTGATCGAGGTTGGATTATTGGTAATATTGATAATGTCATCGTTGCTGAACGTCCTAAACTAAAGCCTTATTTACCAGCTATGATTGATACTTTAGCTCAAAAATTGGCCATCTCACCTGATAGAATAAGTATCAAAGCCACTACTAATGAAAAATTAGGCCCCGTAGGTAGAGAAGAAGCTATTTGCGTTCATACAGTAATTTTATTATTTTGTCAAGATCAATAAACGATTCTTAATATATTAACTAATCATGGGATAGGTAGATTTTAACATCTTAAGGTGATCAGTTTTTCGTTATCATAGTCAGATAAAAGCTGAAATTTAATCAATATTAGAAATTAATAATTATGTCTTTAGCATTAACCAATGATAATGTAGAACAAGTATTAAACGAATTACGCCCTTATCTGATGGCAGATGGTGGGAATGTTGAATTAGTAGAAATTGACGGACCTACGGTAAAATTAAGATTACAGGGTGCTTGTGGTTCTTGCCCAAGTTCTACCATGACTCTTAGAATGGGTATAGAGCGACGTTTAAGAGAATATATCCCAGAAATTGCCGAAGTAGAACAAGTTATTTAGCTTTATTTGTCAACAAAAATCATAGCAGAGGGTTGTCCAGAAAATTATGCGATCGTGCAGTGCCAATTCGTGATTGCCCTCTTGTTTTTTCTTCTTAAGCTATGATTTATGGAGAAAATAATTAGGGGTTGCTGAAAAAGTCTTTTGGTGAAGATAGGTGTTAGGTATTAGGTGTTAGGTATACTAAAGATTCAACAAACATATAGTCA
>NZ_VRZC01000134.1 GCF_016743215.1 Geminocystis sp. GBBB08 | reverse complement strand
TTTTTTTTGTGGCAAAAGCGTCTTAATTAAATCCCATTCTTCATCTGTGAGACTACTAGAGTAAACCATGATAAAAGTTCTTCCCATTTTCTTCTATTATTGTAATAGATACCAAATGGGTTCTATACAATTAATTTTGCATGAGTGCTTAAACTCCATTCTCTGATTTTTTTGTCTATTATCTGTTTCTAATTTCATCAAATATACAATTAATTAATTTTACGAATCGTGATACATCCTACTGCTATTATTGACAAAAAAGCTGAATTAGATTCCTCTGTAGAAATTGCCCCTAATGTCGTTATCGGTGCTGATGTAAAAATTGGCGCTAATACGTTTATCGGTGCTAATGTAGTAGTTTCTGGACCTATTGAAATTGGTTGTGATAATCAAATATTTCCGGGAGCAGCTTTAGGTTTAGCACCCCAAGATTTAAAATACAAAGGTGATCAAAGTTCCGTTAAAATTGGCCATCGCAATATTATTCGAGAATATGTAACCATTAACCGTGCCACTGGGGAAGGAGAAGAAACCGTTATCGGTAATGATAATCTTTTGATGGCTTATGTTCATGTAGCACATAACTGTATTTTAGGCGATCGCATTGTAATTGCTAATTCGGTGGCGTTAGCAGGTCATGTAGAGATAGAATCAAAGGCGGTAATTGGGGGAATGTTGGGGATTCATCAATTTGTAAAAATCGGTAAAATGGCGATGTTAGGGGGTATGAGTCGAATAGATCGAGATGTACCACCATATATGTTAGTGGAAGGTAATCCTTCTCATGTGCGATCGCTTAATCTTGTCGCTTTAAAACGGAATAACTTTGACAATGAAGAAATATTTTTATTGAAAAAAGCCTATAAAATCTTATATAAATCAGGACTAACCATAAGTCAAGCATTAAAAGAATTAGAACATTTATCTGACAATGAACATATAAAACATTTAACTAAATTTATGGAATCTTCTGTCAACGATAAAAATAGACGAGGTTTAATTAATGGCAGTAAATAATTTTTTATATTTTATAAGTCAAATATAGTTGTTTTAAATTGTTATTTAAAGAGTCAAATCATTTAATTAAATACGACTATATTTAGATTGTGGGATAAATTCTGGTATCTTACAATCATTCATAAATTCTGATAAACCTCATCATCATTACGTTTACCAATTTTAAAAACTCTAATTTTATCATCTTCTATTCTGTATAAAATGCGATATTCACCTTGATCTACTCTATATCCTTTATCATATCCTTTTAACTTTTTATGATCTTGAGGAAAGGGATTATCTTGTAAAGTAAATATTTTAAAAACAATTTGTTTAATAAATTTAGGCTGAAGATTTTTTAAACTTTTTCTAGCAGAATATTCAATAATTAAGGAGTTTTCTTTATTCATCTTCATCTCCAGAAGTTAAATCTTCTATAGTTAATCCTAATTCATTTAATAACTCATCAAAAGTTATACTCTGTTGGTTTTTACTTTCAGCTACAGCTTGACGTAATAATTCAGAATCTCTCGCATCTTCTAAGTCTTCTAATAATTTCAAATCAGCATAATTAATTATGGCAACTTTTCCCTTACCTTCCCTTTCAATGATTATTCTTTCTCCTTCAGTTTCAGCTTTTTTAACCAAGTCTAAAAGATCATTTGAATTAATATTTTGATTTACTGTAATCATTGATAACTTACCTAGTATTGATATTTTAGTCTGATCATAATCTATCATTAATGATTTGTGCTAAGATGATAAAATTTTATTAATTAGACTAAACTTAATTGTAATTTTTTATTTAAAGCAGACAAGATTTTTTCGACAACAAATAAAGGGAAAATTGTCTTTGATTTATAAATTTTGTCAATTTCAGGAAATATGAGTTAACAACAATCTAATTTATTATAATCCCTCTCATCATGCCTAGAATATTTGATAATATCGATGATCGACTTTTAGATAGTCTAAAATACACGGCGAAGAATGCCTATAAAGCTGATTTTTGCGTGGGTTATTTTAACTTAAGAGGATGGCGATCGATCTCTAATGAAATTGAAAAATTCTCTGGGGGAGAGGATAATCAATGTCGTGTCTTAATTGGAATGCACAAATTACCATCAACTCAATTATATGAAGAATTAAAAATCCTAGCTGATTCCCAAGATAAAATGTCTCAGGGAAAAATCAATGATTTAAAAACTATAATTGCCAGAGAATTTCGGGAACAATTAATGGTAGGTGTTCCCACTTCTGCTGACGAAAAAGGTTTACAACAATTACGACAACAGTTACTGCAACAAAAAGTAGTCGTTAAACTACATTTACGTCATCTCCTCCATGCTAAACTTTATCTACTTTATAAAGACGACCGAGATCAACCGATTATCGGTTATTTAGGCAGTAGTAATCTCACTTTGTCAGGGTTAAAATATCAAGGAGAATTAAATATTGATGTTTTAGATCATGATGCCACTAATAAGCTACAGCAATGGTTTAACGATCGTTGGAATGATAAATTTTGCATTGATATTAGTCAAGAATTAGCAAATATTATTGATGAAAGTTGGGCAACGGAAAAATTAATTCCTCCTTATTATATTTATATAAAAATGGCATATCATCTATCTCAAGAAGCAAGAGACGGATTAAGTCAATATACAATACCTTCAGAATTTAAACTATTTGACTTTCAGGAAGCCTCCGTAAAAATTGCCTGTCATCATGTTAATCGCCGAGGCGGAGTGATTATTGGAGATGTGGTAGGCTTAGGTAAAACTATGGTAGGAACGGCGATCGCCCGTGTATTAGAGGAAGATTTCGGATTTAGTACTTTAATTATCTGTCCGAAAAACCTTGTCACCATGTGGGAAAATTACCGAGATACTTATGGTTTAAGGGCAAAAATTTTATCTATCAGCATGGTAGAAAAAGAATTAGAAAATGTACCTGCTAGATTTAGACTGGTATTGATTGATGAAAGTCATAATTTACGCAACCGAGAAGGAAAAAGATATGCTTGTATCAAAGATTATATTGAACAGAGTGGTAGTCGTTGCATTCTTTTAACCGCTACTCCCTACAATAAAAGTTACCTTGATTTATCGGCACAATTAAGATTATTTGTGGGAGAAGATGAAGATTTAGGTATAAGACCAGAAGAATTATTAAGAAATACTAATTTTGCCATCCAACATCCAGATATTAGCCCTCGTACTTTAAAAGCCTTTGAAAATAGCGAATATTCAGAGGATTGGCAACAATTAATGAGTAAATATATGGTGCGTCGTACTCGCAGTTTTATTAGAGATAATTATGCACAATTAGACAGAGAAAAGAAGAGAAAATATTTAGAATTTGCTGATGGTAGTCGTTCTTATTTCCCCCATCGAATCCCGAAAACTGCTACCTTTAAACTAGGGGAAAATGATCCTTATGCAAAACTTTATTCTCCTGAAGTAGTGGATATTATAAGTAATCTTAATTTACCCCGTTATGCTTTAGGTAGCTATCAATTAAGCAATATCAAACAACAATTATTAAGCTCAAAAGAGAAAGATTTATTAGATAGTTTATCCCGTGCTGGAAGAAATTTAATCGGTTTTTGTCGCACTAATTTATTTAAAAGATTAGAAAGTAGCGGTTATGCTTTTATTGAGTCGATCGAACGACATATTTTAAGAAATTATATTTATTTATATGCCATAGAATCAGGGTTAGATATTCCTATTGGTACGCAAGATGTGGACTTATTTTCTGCGGTATTTAATGACCAAGATACTGATTCTACTTTAAGTAATAACTTAGATATTGAAACCCTTGAAAATGAAGATAGTGAGGAAGATTTAGAAAGTTTTGAAAGTATCGAAAAACAAGAAAATATTTATCAAGAAAAAGCGAGAAAAGTTTATGAAATTTATCAAACTAAATATCAAAAAAGATTTAAATGGATTCGTCCTAATTTATTTAATCAAGATTTAGTTAAACATTTACAAGAGGATGCTCATAATCTTCTAAAGATATTAAATAATTCCCCAGAATGGACTACTAAAAATGATCAAAAATTATTAGCTTTACACCAATTAATTATTAAAACTCATCCTGAAGAAAAAATATTAATCTTTTCTCAATTTGCGGATACTGTCAGTTATTTAAAAGAAAAATTAACTTTATTAGGCTTAACAAGTTTTGCTTGTGCTACTGGTAAATCGGAAAATCCTACTATTCTCGCTCAACGTTTTAGTCCGAAAAGTAATAATAAATCCTTCTCTTGTGAACAAGAATTAAGGGTTTTAATTGCCACAGATGTACTCTCAGAAGGGCAAAATCTTCAAGATTGTCGCATTATCGTTAATTATGATTTACCTTGGGCAATTATTCGTTTAATCCAACGGGCGGGGAGAGTCGATCGAATAGGGCAAACTGCTGAAGAAATACTTTGTTATTCTTTTTTACCGGCTGATGGAGTGGAAGAATTAATTAACCTACGGGGAAGATTAAGTGATCGATTACGAGAAAATGCAGAAGTAGTGGGTACAGATGAGATATTTTTTGAAGGTGCTGATGATAACCTAATTCTGGATTTATACCATGAAAAAGCAGGTATTCTCGATGATGTAGAAGATAACGAAGTGGACTTAGTTTCAGAAGCCTTGAGTATTTGGGAAAGTGCTAAGGAAAAATATCCCGACATTGCCCAAAAAATCGAGCAGTTACCTAATGTTATTTATTCTACCAAAAGGTTAGATCCTCCCCAGCCCTCCTTAATAAGAGATTTAGATCCCCCCCAACCCCCCTTAACAAAGGGGAGAGTAAATACGGAAAAAGCCTCCATTACTAAGGAGATGAAAGACGTGGAAGTTCCCCTTACTAAGGGGGATAAAGGGGGATCAAGCCTTACAAATGGAAGATTAAGGGGCGATCGAGATTGGGGATCAGAAAATCCTCAAGGAGTTTTAATGTATATGCGTACCAGTGATGGCGTTGATGCTTTGGCTTATGTGAATGAAAACGGTAATAGCGTTACTCAATCTCAAAATCGCATTTTACGCCTTGCTCGTTGTGAATTAGAAACTAAACCGATCGCACGTCATCCCGATCATTTTGATTTAGTGGATAAAGGGGCAAAAATTATCGCTCAACAACAGAAGAAAATGGCAGGAGGCGGTAAACTCGGAAGCCCTAACGGTGCAAGGGCAAAAACTTATAATCGTCTTAATGGCTATATTGACTATATCAAAAATCATACTCCTCTCCTCGCTCAAGGGCAACAATGGGATAATCTGATCAAAGCTGTGGAAGACATTTATAACTATCCTCTTAGGGAAAGTTCGATCGCCCGTTTAAACCGTCAATTAAGGAGTGGTATTAAGGATCAACAATTAGCGAATATGGTGGTATCTCTCTGGGAAGATTCTGCTTTATGTGTCACCCATGAGGATAAACAGGTTAGAGACAATCAAATTATTTGTTCTTTAGGATTATTTTCATAATGTAATGATATAATAATCTTGTTGATTTACTTAAAATAAAAACAAAATATGTCTAATTTACAATTACCTGAAAATACCACCCTAATTGAGCAAAGATTAAGCAATTTAGAACAAGAATTATCTGAAGTGAAAAAAATCTTAAACTCTAATTCTCAAAAATCTAACTGGTGGTTAAAAATCGCTGGAACTTTTGAAAATGATCCTACTTTTGATGAAGTTGAAAAACTTGGACAAGAATGGCGCAAATCTGCTGATTAAACAAGATAATTAGGAGCGATTTAATTTTGATTAATTATATATTAGATACCGATCATCTACGTTTAATTCAAAGAAATAATCAAGAAGGAAAAAATATCCTGAAAAAATTAATGGCTGTTGAAAATCCACAAATAGCGGTGACGATTATAACCTATGAAGAACAGGTTAGAGGAAGACTTTTATTTATCGCAAAAGCCAAAACTACTGAACAACAATTATTAGGCTATCAAGGTTTGCAAAATTTGCTCACTAATTATCAATCTATCATAGTTATTCCATTCAAATATGAAGCAATTATCGAATATCAAAATAGATGTTACTACTATTTAAACAGGTGAAATTATGGAATTAAAACCGATTAAAACTGAAACGGATTATCAATTAGCATTACAAGAAATAGAATCTCTTTTTAATGCGGAAATAAACACTCGAGAAGCAGAAAAACTAGATATTTTAACAACTTTAGTCGAAGCCTACGAACAACAACACTATTTCATCGAACCTCCTAGTCAAGTTGAAGCTATTTTATATTATTTAGAAAGTCGAAATCAAGGTTTTTCCCTATTTCTTTATGGCTTAAAACAAAGGGGAGTCAGTGAAGAAATTATTAAAGATGTTTTAGCTACTATTAACCCTTAAAAATATGGTTCGTAGTGAGGACTTTAGTCCTTATTTAATACATGGCTAAAGCCATTACTACAAACAATAGAAAATTAGTTACAATAAACAAATTAATAATAATTAATTATGAAAAAAACTCATTATTTAACCACAAAAATACAAAAAGGAAATCGCTTAGATTTACATATTCCTGAATTACCAGAAGGGCAAAATGTAGAAATTATTATCATTGTGCCAGAAAACCAAACTATTAATGACCGTGAAAATAATTTAACACAATTAAGCAATTCAGAGTCAAATATCATTAAAAAATCTTTAGCACAGCGCCGTCAATTAATGGAACAACAAGCGGAAGCTATGGAAAAATATTATGAGGAAGATCAATCATGGCGAGACTGGGTTAATTTAGATTTAGAGGAAATCTATGAGTATTAAACCTCAAAGGGGAGAAATTTGGTTAGTTAACTTAGATCCTACCATTGGAGCAGAAATTTAAAAAACTCGACCTGTGGTTATTGTTAGTTCTAATACGTTGGGAAAATTACCATTAAAATTAGTTGTACCAATAACCGATGGGAAAAACTCTTTTATTAATAATTTATGGCACATTGAAATTAACCCAGATGCTAATAATGGATTGACAAAAAAATCCGTTGCGGATGCTTTACAAACTAGAAGTATTGATCTAAAAAGATTTATGCAAAAGCTAGGAAATTTATCCACCGAAAAGTTACAACAAATCAATACTGCTATTGTTAATTTGATTGAATATGAATATGAAAATTAACCGTAAAAATATTACCAAATATCTCGACAACTTTGATTTTGAATCTCTTTTTATCGAAGAATTAGGCTGGGATTATCCCCAAGATGACACCGAAAAATATATCACCATTGATAAGCAAATATTTACTTTAACTCCTATTGCTGATAAACGAGGTTTTAATGTCTTTTTATGTCTATTAGACAATCAATCAATTCCCCTTTCTGCTACTCTTAAAAAGATTGATCAAGAAGTTAGTAAATATTCCTAAGAACATTTTATTATTTATGCTTCTCAACTAGACAAAAATCAAAAATGGCAATGGACAAAAAAAGAAAATAACACCTTAAAACCCAGAATTATAGAATATTGTGCTAATAAAAAAAGAGTCTTATTAGATGCCTTAGAAACCATTAATATTAGTTTAGCAGAAGAAAATAATCTTAATCTTTTAAGTGTTAAAGAAAAAGCTAAAAAAGCCTTTGATATAGAAAAAGTAACCAAAAAATTCTTTACCGAATTTCAATTAGAACATCGTAAATTTGTCGAATTTATTAACGGTATTGATGACATCAAAGATAAAAACTGGTATGCTTCCGTTATCTTAAATCGTTTAATGTTTGTCTATTTTTTACAGAAAAAAGGCTTTCTTGATCACGACAATAAAAACTATTTACAAGATAAATTAACTCAAAGTAAACTCAAAGGAGAAAATCTATTTTACAGCAAATTTTTACAAAGTTTATTCTTTCAAGGATTTGGCAAAAGAGCATATCAAAGAAGTAAAAAAGTTAACCAATTAATCGGGGATATTAAATACCTCAATGGCGGTTTATTTTTACCCCATATTATTGAGCAGAAATACCAAGAAAAAATCACCATAAACGATCAAGCCTTCACCGATATTTTACAATTATTTGCCAGTTATACATGGCATTTAGACGACACCCCAAGGGGTAACGAAGATGAAATTAACCCCGATGTTTTAGGTTATATATTTGAGAAATATATCAATCAAAAAGCCTTTGGTGCATACTATACAAAACCAGAAATTACTAACTATTTATGTGAGAAAACCATCAATAAATATATCTTTAACTCCCTATCACAAAATTCTACTGTGAAACTGGCTTCTAGCCTGTCAGAAAATATTAACAAGCAAGATGCTTATTTCACCAATGAGATTTGTAACCTATTATTAGATGATATTTTACCTAACTTATCTATTCTTGATCCAGCCTGTGGTAGTGGTGCTTTTTTAGTGGCAGGATTACAGCATTTAATTAAAGTTTATACCGCCATTTTTGACTATATTCACACATCAGGAGATGAAGCAAATAAAGTCCGATTAACTAGTATTAAAAATCATCATCCTTCCCTTGAATACTATATCAAAAAACGCATTATTACCGATAATTTATACGGCGTTGATATTATGGAAGAAGCCACAGAAATCGCTAAATTAAGACTATTTTTAAGTTTAGTAGCCAGTGCGCAAACCGTAGCAGATTTAGAGCCTTTACCTAACGTTGACTTTAACATCATGGCGGGTAATTCTTTAATCGGTTTAATTCGGGTAGATGGTAACGCTTTTGATACACTAAAAGTCCCCTTTGTCAAAAGGGATTTAGGGGGATATAAAACAAAAAATGATCCCCTCCAACCTTCCTTATTAAGAGGAGAGAATGGTGTGCAAGGAAACCTTTTAAATCTCATCGCTTCTTCTGAATATCAACGGATTTTAGCAGAAAAAAATGAGAGTATTAAAAAATATAAAGAACACGCTTTTAAAACCGAAGAAATTGAAGGAACAGATCAAGATTCTCGTTTACAAATGTTAAGGAATCATATCGCCAAAGTCAATGATGAATCTATAGCAAAACTCAATCAATTATTATTAGATGAATTTAGCACTAAATTGGGCATAAAATATGAAGATGTGCAGTTGAAAGGGAAACCGCAAAAACGCCTTTTAACTATTCAAGATATGGAAAAGTTAAAGCCCTTCCATTGGGGTTATCACTTTGATAAAATCATCGCCAAAGGTGGTTTTGATATTATTTTAGGTAATCCTCCTTGGGAAACTTTCCAGCCTGATGGAAAAGAATTTTTTGCTGAATATAGTGATAATATTTCTAAAAAGAAAATGTCTTTAAAAGATTTTCAAAAAGAGATAGACAAATTATTAGTTAATGAGGAAATTAAGGAAAAGTGGTTAAAATATCAAAGTTATTTTAATTATACAAGAGAATATTTTAGATTTGCTGAACAATATAAAAATCAAGTTCCTATTATTAATGGTAAAAGACATGGAAAAGATATTAATTTATATAAGTTATTTTTAGAACAATGCGTTAATTTATTGGCAAAAAATGGGGAATGTGGCATCGTCATTCCTAGCGGTATTTATACAGATTTAGGCACAAAACAACTGCGAGAAATGCTCTTTTCTCAAACTACCATTACGGGATTATTTTGCTTTGAAAATCGTAAAAATATTTTTGAAGGTGTAGATAGCCGTTTTAAGTTTGTGATTCTGACTTTTGAGAATAATCCTCCTCAACTCCCTTTCCTAAGGCGGGAGAAAGAGGTGGAAGTCTCCTTTTCTAAGGAAGATTTAGGGGGATCAAATAAGGAGGATTTAGGGGATAATAATCAATGTTTTCCTGCTAAGTTTATGCGCCATGAAGTGACAGAATTAACCAGTTTTCCCGATGAAAATTCGATTATTATTGATGTGGATTTAATTAAAAAATTATCTCCTGATTCTCTGTCGATTATGGAATTTAAGAGCGATTTAGACATCGAAATTGTCAAAAAAATGGCTCGTTTTCCCTTGTTAGGGGAGCAAATAAAAGACAAGTGGAATTTAGAATTACATCGTGAATTTAATATGACTGATGATGCTTATTTATTTAAAATAGAAGCAGGAAAAGGCAGATTACCTCTCTATGAAGGGAAGATGATGTGGCATTTTTCTCATTTACTATCTCAACCTCGTTATTGGGTAGAAGAAAAAGAAGCAAGAAAAGCGGTATTAGGACAAACTTTAGATAAAGGTCAAATTTTAGGTTATCAAAAATATAGATTAGCTTATCGATCTATCGCATCAAATACAAATGAAAGAACATTAATTTCAACAATTCTTTCACCTTGTTTTACTGGTAATTCTTTAAATATGTGTGAAAGTTTAAGTAATAAAAATCAATTATTTTGTAGTTCGTTACTTAATTCTTTTATTGTTGATTGGTTACTGCGACAAATGGTGACAACTAATATTAATATGTTTTATAGAACCCATTTGGTATCTTTTTTAGAAGAATTACATAGTAATGATTTGAGAATAAATGCTTTAATCTCGTCAAAACCTTTTGTTATTTCGGTTACAGATGTAAATATCAAATAGGTTCTA
>NZ_VRZC01000133.1 GCF_016743215.1 Geminocystis sp. GBBB08 | reverse complement strand
TTTTTTTGTGGCAAAAGCGTCTTAATTAAATCCCATTCTTCATCTGTGAGACTACTAGAGTAAACCATGATAAAAGTTCTTCCCATTTTCTTCTATTATTGTAATAGATACCAAATGGGTTCTATAACAATAACAGAAGATTATAAAGTAAAACTCTCTAAGTATTTTAAAGACTTTGAAAAAGAGAATTCTGTTTTAGATTTATTTTTTAAATATCAAGATAATAATATTTTTTACCAACTAAATTTTTTCCATCAAAAGATTTTTTAGAGTATCATAGAAATAACATTTTTCTGTGTTAAATTATTTACTATCATAATTTTTGTTTATTGTATTTTTGTTATGACTAACACTATATAGATTAAAGTTTCTATCGATTACTTTATAGTAACTTATCATAAATACTGTAGAAGAGCCATTTTTTATTTATATTTTTATCGGTACATTATCCTTATTTCATTTGATTAAGTTAAAATTTGACTACCAATTAACTTTTGATAACGTCTTTCTAACTCATCTTTTAAAGAAGAAGAATTGTTAAAATATTTATCTTGCAATAAAATCTTTTCGGCGGCATCTCTAGCTAATATTAACACCTCTTGATCTTCCACTAAACTAGCTAAGGCAAAATCTGGTAAACCTGATTGTTTACTACCTAAAACTTCACCGGGGCCACGCAACCTTAAATCCATTTCTGAGATAAAGAAACCATCTTGTGATTGCTCTAAAACACTTAATCTTTGCATGGCATCCCCAGTTTTACTGCTACTGAGTAACAAACAATAAGATTTATGACTACCGCGCCCGACTCTTCCTCTAAGTTGGTGTAATTGAGATAAGCCAAAACGTTCTGCATTTTCTATCAAGATTACTGTAGCGTTAGGTACATCTACCCCCACCTCAATAACGGTAGTAGAGACGATAATTTGAATTTCATTATCCCGAAAAGCATTTAATGTCGCATCTTTTTCCGCCGATGACATTCGCCCATGTAACAATCCAATGTTAAAATCAGGGAAAATTTTTTCTTTAAATTTGTCATATTCAGCCACAGCAGCTTTTACGTCTAACTTTTCCGATTCTTCAATCATGGGAAAAATAACATACGCCTGTCTTCCTTGTGCTACTTCTCGCTTAATTAATTCGTAGGCGTTTTGGCGTTGTCTGCCTGTTAAAGCCGTTGTTTGAATTGCTTGTCTGCCGGGGGGTAACTCGTCAATTTGACTTACATCTAAGTCACCATGAAGGGTTAAAGCTAAAGTGCGGGGAATTGGTGTTGCCGTCATACTTAACACATGAGGTGCTTTTCCTTTTGCCAATAATCTCCCCCGTTGTTGTACTCCAAATCTATGTTGTTCATCGATTACAACTAAACCTAAATTACAAAAGTTTACCGGATCTTGAATCAAAGCATGAGTGCCGATTAAAAGGGGTAATTCGCCACTTTCTAACTGTGCGTGTATTTCCCCCCGTTTACTTAGTTTTGTTGACCCTGTAAGCAATTCTACGGGCAAATGCAGGAGATTAAACCACTCTACTATCTTCCGATAATGTTGTTCTGCTAATACCTCTGTGGGCGCCATCAAGGCACCTTGATAACCTGATTGTAAGGCGGTTAATAGGGCATATACCGCTACAATTGTTTTACCAGAACCTACGTCTCCTTGCACTAAGCGATTCATGGGAGAATCTGACTGTAAATCTTCCTCAATTTCGTTAATAACTCGTTGTTGAGCGTTAGTCAATTTAAAGGGTAAAATTTGGTTAAATTCCTCAATTAGTTTTCCTTGAGGGGTAAATGCTACCGCTTGACGGCTTTCTTTTTCCTGTTGTTTACGGTTTAAAAATCCTAATTGCAAATAGAAAAATTCGTCAAAAATCAGTCTGCGTCTAGCTTGGCTTAGGCTTTCTTGATTCTCTGGGTAATGTATTTGGGCGATCGCCCTTTGTAAATCAATTAAACTATACTGTTGTTTAAGAATAGCAGGTAAAGGATCAGTAATTTCTTGTAAAGCAGGGATAGCTTCTACTACACTTTTACGAATAACATCAGCGGGAATGCCCTCAGTTAAAGGATAAACAGGCAACAAACGCCCAATTTTGAGAGAATTAATATTACCGCCTTGGGAGTCTAAAACCTCAAATTCAGGATTATCAAGGGTAATGCCGTATTTATTTTCCTTTACCAAACCAGAAGCTGCTAATAATGCACCCATAGGATACATCCGCTTCATTTTCTCCTGCCAACCTCGATTACTGTAATAATTTCCGGCAAAAAAACGATTAATTTTTAATTCCCCAGTGGCATCTTTAAGGATAATATTGAGAATAGTTAACTTTTTATTTTTGGGACTGCTAAAGCAATCACATTTTTTGACTTTCCCGATAATCGTCACAGTTTCTCCGGCTTCCAAATCACAAATATTAATTTGACGAGCATAATCAATGTGATCTCTAGGATAATAAAATAGTAAATCTCGAACTGTATAAATACCTAACTTTGCTAATAACTCTTTTTGACGATAATTAATTGTACTTAAATCTGTTACGGGTTGATCTAAGGTGATTTTTTTCGGTGTTGAAGGAGGAATAACCGGGGCAATATTGGCTGTTTTTGGGATATAAAGAGAGGAATCTTCTTCTAAATCATCCGAATTAAAGCTATTTGCCTGTAATTCTTGAATGTCTTTAATTAATGCTTCTGTTTGAGTAATTAAATCTATTCTTTGTTGTGTAGTTAATTCATCATATATACCGTATTGTTTAGCAATTTTTTGCCATTTAAACGCAATTAATAAATTATTAATCGGAGGAATTTTGCTAAAAGTTAGCCATAAAAATTCACTGAAGCGATATTGATTTCCTTGTATATTGTAATAACCTTTATCTTTTTCTATTTCTAACGCCTTTTCGATTCTTTGCCAGTCAGGAGTATTATCGTTGATGTTATTCATTTTTCGTGATAATTACATTTTAAACTTAATATTATTATTGATGCAAGATATTAGTTATACTCTTGATAAGTACTAATAAAACGAATAAAAATAATACTTATACAGTCCGCAAAAACACTTATCTTTACAAAAACTTTATAATTATAACATCAAAAACTTTCTACAAGATAAAATATCTAGTTGATTAGTACCATTCAAAGGCAAAAAAATGAGGAAACTCAGATACTTTTAATCGATTTCTGAAGTCTCCTTTCTGATGATTTATCGAAGTTAATCTGGTATTTGGAACAAAACTGTGCTTCAACATTTTTGATTCAAACACGTTAATTATTAAAGGTTTATTAACGTTTCAGAAAAGGTAGATAACTAATTAGAAACATTTTAAGCCTGTAATGACTGTCTTTTTTTCTTGATGGCAACACCAATACCACCGGCTAATAAAGAACCTAAAATGGTTACTGGTTCTGGTACAGGTACTGGTGCACTAACTGAGTTAGCAGAATAACCATCAACAGAAGAATTACGGGTAACAGCTAAGGAATTTGCTGTATAACTCTGAGAAGCCGTAGCCACTATACTAGGAACCTTACTGTTCCCCGGCAGGTCAAAAAGACTAGCTCCACTTTCTGTATATGCACTAGAACCAAAAGGAGCATTAAAACTATCAAAAGTGATGGTTACAGCTTGTGCCTGTCCTATATTAGCCAAAAAAATCCCCACTGTAAAGGCAGGACTTAAATAAGATTTCATGAAACAATCTCCTAAAGTTATTGAGTGATTAAAAGGTAATTTTTAAATGAAACTTTCCAAAAAAAGGACGAATTTTTTTGAAGGAGTTTACAAAGGGTAAAAACTTGAAAAATCAAACACACGAATAAATGCTAATCTAGTCTTAACTAGACTACCGTAATAATAAACTTCATTAGATTTTTAGTCAAGTAGTGAAATTACTTAGTCATAACTTTACAATAACTTAACATCAGCCATTCTTTAATGGGAAAAAGAATATAAGTTAAGGGGTTAATTGTGATGATTATATCACGGAAATCTCTTACAGCTAAATTAACAATTTGTTGAGCTACCCAATCTGCTGACATGACACCAATGGGGTTAAGATTACTTTTAAATGGACCTAAGATCAATTTACGAATAATAATAGGGGAATTAACTCTTTTTAAAGTAACTAAATCTCCCATTGTCCGTTTACTCATTTCATAAAGAGGACTAAAAGCTGGATTTACTTCGGCTTCGGAGGTATTTACCCAGATTTCTTTAGTGGCTTTGTCTTGATTATTTTTAACGGTTTTTAAGAATAATTCCATTAATCGCCAACCTGAAAATGCGTTAATTTCGTAGGTTTTCTCGATAGCTTCTGCACTGTTTTCCCCATAAACGTTAATGCCATGGTTAACGATTAATATATCTATTTTCTCCAATATTGGAGTTAGTTTTGATTCTTCGCCAATTTGCCAAGTAATAGTTTTAATGGGAATTTGCTCATTTTTAACGTTAATAAATAATTCCAAATCTTGAGAAGTAAGAGCGGTAACTTTTGCCCCTTTTAAGTATAATTTTTTAATTAATGCTTGTCCTAATGTACCACTAGCACCGGTGACGGCAATTTTTTTCCCTTTTAATGATAAAGCAGTGCCCATAATACGATCTACTAGAGTAAATGTACCGCAAAAATAGGCGTTTTGATCATCGAAATGATGTCGCCAATGATAAGATCTGTTTACAAACCAATTAGCAGGAATTGCCTCAAAATCTCCTTGACGGTGGGTAACATCAGTAATTTCGTCTGCATAAGGTACACCTAAACCTCTTGCAATGGCACTAGCGGTAAAGGTTAAAGTATAAAATGAACCTAACCATGCTAACCATTGAAACTCAGAAGTAATCCATCCTTGAGTGATAACTAATAAGGCAAAAATACTGCTAAATATTAGCATTACTAAAGATTCTGGTATATCATTATACCAATGGGCTTGACGATAAATTGTTTCGCTGTTGACAGATAAATCTGGTTTAAAAACTCGATGATGCCATGAGTGTAAACGATACAAGGGTTGCCAAATATGTGCTAAATAATGATAAAAGTCTCTTACTAATTCTACCCATACTATAGATATTAAGGCGATGGCTATAGCCATTAAAAAGGAATGATTAATCATTATTGGTGAAATAAAAGAAATATAAAAAATTATCTAAAACTATAGGATATTTTAACCATTAACTGTAAAGAATTAGGAATAAGCAATTACGATTAGATTTTTTTAAGCGACAATTGTTATACATTAATAACACAAAAATTAAACTTATTGGCTTGGCTAATCAAAGAAAAGATTTTGCCTTTGAGACTACTTTATCATCTATTGTGGAAATCTATAGTAGCGATATTAACTGATGTTGGATAATTAGGATATGAGAAGCATTTTGCTTGGCATCTTTTTTACTTTTACCGTAACCTTGAGAAATGATAATTTTATCTTGATAGTTTAGAGTAATTTTACAAATAAAAAACCCATCAATATCATTAAAATCATATTCAGGATAAGTTAATTGATTTAATTGACAAAAGTTATGTAATTTAGATACCCAATCTAATTCTTCACTGAAATTTTTTTTTTCTTTCTCTTTTTTATTTTCTTTGAAGTTAACTTTATCTATAGGATTAAGAATATTGCTCAAATTTTCTTTAATCATTATTTCTTCCTCGACAAATAAATCAGGTTGATCCGTTAATTGATCATTAAGATAAGATTGAATATAAGCTAAGGAAGATTTTTGTTTTGCCTTCGTTTTTTTTATGTCAAATTGAGGATGTCGATGAGTTAAACCATCAACATAACAATAGGCAATATATTTTTGAATAGAAGAATTATAATCGATTTTATATTCTACATTACAACCTGTTAATTGGGAATGAATTAAAAGCACTGAAACTGTATCAAAGTTAGAGTGATGAAAATAATTATTGATTCTACCTTGAAACCAAATTTTATATAAATCTCTCGGTAATAAACTATTAATTCTTGCCTCTATTTCTTGAAGAGTTGTTGCGTCAAAATGAGTCTTAAGACAATAGTCTAAAATCTTAGAAAAATCTTTATCATTTAATTGATTAAAATCCACCTCACAAGAATTTTCACCTTGAGTATTAAAAAGAGAATTAGTGATATTTGCTTCTATAATAGGGTTAGGATTATAGGTTAATTCTTCAGTTAAATAACCTTGAATTGTTGCTAAGGCAGCTTTTTGTTTCGCTTTACTTTTTTTGGTATCTTCTACGGGGTTTAAGGTTGTCATTCCATTGAGATAACAATAAGCAAAATAAAGTTTTCTAACTTCACAATATTCTAATTTATAATCAATTATCGAATTATCTATTTGGGATTTTATTAATAAAATAGAAACAGTGTCAATATTTTCATGCTCAAAGAATTGGTTAATTTTTGCCACAAACCATAAATAATAAAAATCTTTGGGTTGTAAAGTATCAAGGCGAGATTCTATATGAGAAATAATTTTTTCTAGTTGATAATTGAAGACACTATATTCAATTAAATCAGAAAATTTTTCAACGGATAATTTTTCTACTTCTAAGGTGTCAAGATTGTTAAATAGTTTCTCTATTTCTTCACGTCTTTTTTTGCGCATAAAATTAGACTTATCTTCTTTAAATTTTTGATGATATTCATTAATCTGTAAACATAAATTATCTAATTCTTCTGTGGTATAAGGAAAAGAATCTTTTTTGATAATCGCCTTCACAATACGATGATTAACTAAATCGACAAAACGGCGTAAAGGACTGGTAAAATGGGTATAATTTATTAAGCCTAAACCAACATGAGGTTTAGCATGAGATTGATAAATTGCCGGTACTAAAAGATGCCCCATAGTTTTTTTAACTAACTCAAAATCTGTTGTGCCTACGTCTTGAGTTCTATATAATGCGGGAATATTATTCTCTCCTAAAAAGTTAGCAATGGTAGTGTTAGTTAAAATCATTAATTCAGCTATTAATTGATAAGTATTAACATTTTCTTGAATTAAATTACCATCTTCATCTACATAACCATCATTAGTTAAAACTCCTGATTTTCCACCTCTTTTTTTCCCTATTAATTGAGCAACTTTCTGCATTTTTAATAATAATTGATGCTCAGGAATATCTTGAGGATTAGTTAATATTTTTTCGACTTCTGTATAACTAAATGCTTTTTTACTGGTAAAAATAGTTTCTTTTATCCGAAAAGAATTAACATTTCCACTATTATCTATTTGAAAGAAAATTGTCAATGCTAATCTTCTTTCTTCTTCTTCTAATGAACCTAAATTAGTGCTAATATTACAAGGTAACATGGGAGTTGGCGGAATTGTATGATATAAAGTTGCCACTCTTAATAATGCTTCTTTATCAATAGGAGAATTTTTGGCAACAATTGTAGAGACATCCGCAATACTTATTTGGAGTTCAAAACTTCCATGATTTAATTCTATCAACCAAACACCATCATCTCGATCGACGGTGGTAGCATCATCAATAGTGATACCAAATACAGAAAAACGGTTATGGTAATAATCCCTTAAATTGATATTTGAGGCTTGAGTTATTTGTTGAGTATTAAATTTTCTTGGTTGAATTTTACCTTTCATATTTCATCTCTCTAAATTCTAAATTCTAAATTCTAAATTCTTCATTCCTCTTATAATAAAGAATGTAAAGAAAAGTTAAGAAAAATTAGAAAAGAATGCGAGTTGCGATTGTAGGTGCAGGATTGGCCGGATTAGCCACAGCTATTGACTTAGTTGATGCAGGTTGTGAAGTAGAAATTTTTGAATCCCGCCCTTTTGTTGGTGGAAAAGTAGGCAGTTGGGTTGATAGTGCTGGTAATCATATCGAAATGGGGTTACACGTTTTTTTCGGTTGCTATTATAATCTATTCGCGTTGATGGAAAAAGTTGGAGCTATTAATCATCTACTTTTAAAACAGCATACTCATACATTTATCAACCAAGGCGGTAGAGTCGGAGAATTAGATTTTCGTTTCATTACAGGTGCACCTTTTAATGGTTTAAAGGCTTTTTTCACTACATCTCAACTTTCAGCAGTTGATAAAATTGCTAACTCTCTGGCTTTAGGCACAAGCCCTATTGTCAGGGGTTTAATCGATTTTGAAGGAGCAATGCGTAATATTCGTAATTTAGACAGTATCAGTTTTGCTGACTGGTTTCGCAAACATGGGGGTAATCAAGGCAGTCTTGATAAAATGTGGAATCCCATCGCCTACGCCTTAGGGTTTATTGATACTGAAAATATTTCAGCTCGTTGTATGTTAACCATTTTTCAATTCTTTGCTGCGAAAACTGAAGCCTCTGTATTGCGAATGTTAGAAGGTTCACCTCATGAATATCTCCATAAACCTATCGTTAACTATTTGGAATCAAAAGGCGTAAAAATCCATACTCGTCGTCGTGTTAGAGAAATAAAATATCAGGAAGGAGAAGAAACCCTCGTCACTGGTTTAATTGTTGCTAAAGGTGAAACCGAAGAATTAATTACTGCTGATACTTATGTTTTTGCTTGTGATATTCCGGGTATTCAAAAAGTTATTCCTCAAAGTTGGCGTAAATGGTCTGAGTTTGATAATATTTATAAACTAACTGCTGTACCCGTCGCCACAGTACAATTACGCTTTGATGGTTGGGTGACAGAATTACACGACGAAGAAAAACGCAAACAATTAGTCAAAGCAGAAGGCATTGATAACTTACTTTATACTTGCGATGCCGACTTTTCTTGTTTCTCTGATTTAGCCTTGTCTAGCCCTTCTGATTATTACCATGAAGGTGAAGGTTCTTTGTTACAATTAGTATTAACTCCGGGAGATCCTTTTATTAAGGAAAGTAACGAAAATATCGCTCAACACGTCTTAAAACAAGTTCATAATTTATTCCCTTCTTCTAATGACTTAAACATGACATGGTATAGCGTTGTTAAATTAGCTCAATCTTTGTATCGAGAAGCACCGGGTATGGATGTTTACCGCCCTTCACAAAAAACTCCCATCTCTAACTTTTTCTTAGCTGGTAGTTATACCCAACAAGATTATATTGATAGTATGGAAGGTGCTACTATTTCTGGAAAACAAGCCGCTCAAGCTATTCTCAAATCTAATACAAAAATATTGGCGATCGCATGAGGTAATCAAAAATAAAGGATTAGTTTACTCCCTAGGGCATACCTCATTAGGCTTGTCCAATAATTAAAAATACAATCAATTTTAGTTAACTTTTTGTAAATTTTAGTTTAGTTTTTAATGATCCCTGATTAAAAATCTTAATTTATGGAGAAGTATATTAAACAGGAGTGCAAAATAAAAATTAAAATCTATTTATTTTAGATGGGAAATTATTAATTTTAATTACTATTGCCAGAAGAATTAAGAATTGAGAATTAGGAAACTTACCCATTGCCGCAAATTGTGCAAGAAATCTATTATTTTGATGATTGAATTAATAACCATGTGCCAGTGCCTAAGCCGAGAAAGTTAGGCATCCATGCCGCCATAAAGGGGGTTAAAATTCCCCAAATTCCCATAGATTCACTGACAAAAGAAAGTAAATAATAAGAAAAGATTAAACCGACACAAATACCAAAACTCGTCGCTTTATTCGTATTTTGTGGACGTACACCTAAAGCAGACCCAATTAATCCAAAGACAAGACAAACAAAAGGTAATGATATTTTTCCTTGAATGCGTACTAATATTTTGCGAATTTCTTTTTCATTGGCTTCCAGTTGGACTATTTTTAAATAGTCTCGCGCTTGAGCGATGCTCATTTCGTCATAGCTGGGAGGGCGTTGGGCTAAGTCGAGGGGGGCTCTGGATAAAGCAAGTTGTTGATGTTCAAAACGAACTATATTACGGTATCCACCATCAGGGGAAATTAGGTAAATTGTACCGTTAAAAAAATCCCATACATTTTCTGCTATATTCCATGTGGCTGTTTGAGAGGTGAGAATTTGGTTTACCCCTTCTCTTGATAAGTCTAAGATGGTTAAGTCTTTCATTTGTTCGCCGTTGAATTCTTCAGCATAAAACAAACGCACTAACACTGAATGAGTACTACCATCTTCATTTTTTATAGTCTTATATTCAGGATATAAAATGTTACGATCTTTAAAAGTTGGTCTAACTCGGTTGAGAGCTTTTTGTAATGTTAAAGTTGCTTGTCGATTGGCCGAAGGAGTGACAACATCATTAATAAAAAAAGTCATACCTGTAACAATTAAACTCAAGATAATAGCAGGTACAATTAAACGATAAACATTAATGCCAATACTGCGTAAAGCAATAATTTCACTATCACTAGATAAACGACTATAAGCCATTAATGTTGCCAATAATACTGACATAGGAAAGGCTAAAGCAATAAACGCCGGCATTCTCAACAGTAAAATTTTAATAGCTACGCTGAATAATAAGCCTGATTCTGTGACTTTACGAATTAACTCGAATAATGTGCCGATGGATAAACCCAAAGAGGTAAATAAACCAATACCAAATAGGAAGGGTAACAATAATTCGATCATAATATATCGATCCATGACCGAGATTTGTGGCAATGATAGTTGGAATTTTGGTTCTTTTTCCATGAGTTTTAGGCTTGAAAATTATCTCCTAAATAGTATTGTCTAACTAAGGGGTTATTGTAAAGCTCTTCTCCTGTACCTGAAGCTAATATTTGACCTTCTCTCATGATATATGATC
>NZ_VRZC01000132.1 GCF_016743215.1 Geminocystis sp. GBBB08 | reverse complement strand
GATGAGGATAGGGAAAAGGGAAGAGGGAAGAGGGAAAAGTAATCAGAATTGATTTTAAAACTCCTAAAATTGATTTTTCCCGTTTTGTTTCATTGGTATTATTGTACTGGTGCAAGATCTGAGTTTATCTCATAATAAAATGAATTTCATTGTTTGTAGCTATCTTTTAATTTTTGTGAAAAATATTCAGGTTTTTGATAATTTTTGATTTATTAATAACAAAATACTCCCTAGCTATATAAATTTTAATTAAGAACAAAATTAGAGGTGATTGTTAGGTTTAAATCTTGTTCAGGATTAATAGAAATTAATTCTTGAGTGCGATCTTTTCTTAATAATAAACCTGCTAAAGCACCAAACCCAGCACCTCCTAAAACTTCTTCTGTTGCGATCGCCTTGTCACCAGTAATAGCACCAAGAAGAGTACCTGCCGCTGCCCCAGCTAAAGCACCTTGCCAGATAGCATTATCATTTTTACCCACCGTAACAGTTTCCGTACGAGTAACAACACGAGAAGTAGCATTAATAGGGTATCGATTACCATTCTTTAGCACTACAGTGTTAGCTATAAATCTTGAACCCTGCCCCGATGGACGAACTTCTCCGACAATTTGACTACCAGCAGGTATAATAATTTGATTCGACTTATCTCGAACATTGTCTCTAACTACTAAGGTGACAGCAAGAGTTTCTTCTGGGGTGACTAAAATTTTATTAGCTGAAGGTAAGGTAGTGGTAATGATTGTGCCAACATTCAAATTGCCAAGATTGGATAATTGATTGGAATTGTTGTTCCAGTTAGAATTAGAATTATTGGAGTTATTATTCCAGTTAGAATTAGGATTATTAGAGTTAGAATTAGGGCGGTTATAATTATTAATTCTCAGTTTTTGATTATTTTGTTTGGAGTTGTTAGAAATTAGTGTCAAAGGAGATTGAGAAGAATGATAACGGGATTGTTCTTCCATTGGTTTAGCTAGGATATAATTGATGGGTGCAACACTCAATATCGTTGTAAAAGAAAGGGTTAAAGCAACGATTTTTTTGCTGTTTTTACTTTTTACAGAAGTAGATTTAACCATGATTTTTCCTTTTAAAATAATTAGTAACTATTTTGACCCCATAAAGTTTAATTTTGTTCCAAACATCCTAAACTATCTCTAGTAGCTATTCCCGTGATGGGATTAACACCAGTTGCCCTTTTACACATCAAATTTACTTGATAACGATCAATTACAGCTCCTGAAAAATCAGCACCTTCTATGTTAGTATCATAAAATCGGGTACGAGTAGCGATGGCAGCCACAAAAATAGCATTGCGTAAGTCTGATAAATCAAAAGTAACACGATCAATTAATGCACCAGTGAAGTTAACACCTTGCAAATTTGCACCTAATAATATCCCTTCAGTCATGATAGCATTCGTTAAATTAGAATTTTGAAAAGAGGCGTTTCTAAGATTTGTAGCGGCAAAAACAGAACCTGTCAAGTCTCGATGAGAAAAATCTTCTCCTTCTAACTCTCCATAGGTGAAATTTAGTACTTCTGCATTGGCGGGTTGAGGTGTTAATAAAATCAGTGTAATGCTCAAAAATAAAAGTAAAAATACGCAAAAAATGCGCCATATAATTGTTAAAAATCGAGTGGAAATCATAATTTTTATCTGAGACAGAGGATTCAGAAGCAAAAGAAGAGAACTGACACTGAGACGGTAAAATATGGAATTGGTCATAGTAATTTATTTAATTAGAGTCTTTTATCTAAATGTTAATTGTAGCGAGGATCACTAATTTAGAGAGAGAAAGATCGAAAATTTCATCTAACCTTAATATTGGATTTGTTCCAACTATGGGGGCATTACATTTAGGTCATGAAAGTTTAATCAGACAAGCCGTGGCTGAAAATGATTATGTGATTGTTAGTATTTTTGTTAATCCTTTACAATTTGGTAAAAATGAAGATTTAGACAAATATCCGAGACAATTAGAGCAAGATAAAGCAATATGTCAAAAATTAGGGGTTAATCTCTTATTTACGCCTTCAGCCACCGAAATGAATACCCTAAATGATGAAACTACTTTAGTTGTGCCTCCTATCTCAATGATGTCAGTTTTATGTGGTAAATATCGACAAGGGCATTTTCAAGGAGTAGCAACTATTGTGACGAAATTATTTAACTTAGTCAAACCAAATATTGCTTATTTTGGGCAAAAAGATGCGCAACAAGTCGCAATTGTCCATAAAATGGTGACAGATCTTCATCTTCCTGTTAAAATCAAATCTTGTGAGATTATTCGAGAAGAATCAGGATTAGCTTTAAGCTCTCGAAATCAATATTTAACTTTAGAAGAAAAACAAGAAGCCGTCTTATTATTTAATAGTTTAACTCTAGCAAAAAAAGCTTTTTTACAAGGAGAAAGAAATACTAAAAATTTAATTAGAATTATAGAACAAGAATTTAAAAATAACCCTATTTTAACCTTGCAATATGCCGAAATAGTTCATCCAAAAACATTAAAATCCTTGACAATTATTACTGAATCTGCTTTAATGGCGATCGCTGCTTATTGTAGTGAAACTCGTTTAATAGATAATCTAATTTTAACAGTGAAAAAACCAATTATAGCCATAGATGGACCAGCCGGGGCGGGAAAATCCACCGTTAGTCATTGTTTAGCCCAAGAATTAGGCTTTTTATACCTTGATACTGGTGCGATGTATCGGGCAATTACTTGGTTAGTTATGAAAAATAATATTGATGTTACAGATGAAAAGGCGATCGCCAAATTAGTAAATATAGCAGAAATTGAATTATTACCTAATGATGACTTAAAGATTCCAGTGACGGTAAAAGTTAATCAACAAGAGGTAACCGAAGCTATTCGCACTCAAGCAGTTACGGCTAATGTGTCGAAAGTATCAGCGCAAAAAGCCGTTAGAGATAAGTTAGTAAAATTGCAGAAAGAATACGGAAGACAAGGAGGAATTGTTGCCGAAGGAAGAGATATTGGCACAAATGTTTTTCCTGATGCGGAGGTAAAAATATTTTTGACAGCATCACCTAAAGCAAGGGCAAAAAGAAGGTTAATTGACTTAGAAAATCTAGGGGAAAATAATGTTAATTTAGAGCAGTTAATCGCCGATATTGAGCAAAGAGATTATCTAGATAGTACTAGAGAAATTGCACCTTTAAAAAAAGCTGATAATGCCATAGAAATTGTTACAGATAATTTAACTATTGAAGAAGTAATTAACAAGATTAAACTTTTGACAATCTTTTAAAATTAGTGATGAATTAATCAAAAAAAATCTTCTTTTCTTTATTTACTTTTCTACCTCACCTTAATAATTTCTTTTCGAGAATAAAAGGGGTAAATTCTTTACTACAAACTATCAAAAATATTTTAAAATTAATTAAAATTATCGAAAATTTCTTAGTACAAGTCAAATATTGTTAAACCCTTACCTTACTTATTAATTATTCCTTTTGTTTACTATATTCAAATTATTCTCATTCTAAGTATATTATGTTAGTTCCTTTAATCAGTACTTTTGTTGCTATTATTATTACCTTTATCAGTTTTTTAATTTATCAAGGTAAATTTACTCTTCTTCCTGATAATTTATCTCTCATTTTTAAACAAAATAAGCTAGTGTTACTGGGATTAAATCTTATCTCCTTTGGTTTATTCTTAGGATTAGTTGGTTATAGTTTCAGTTTAGGGGGAAGTTTTCGTTATCTTCGATTGATTTTCTTAGTTATTGGCTTTATTTGTCTCAAAATATCTTTAAGTCAAAAATTAGAACAATTACCAGAATTACCCTCATTTATTAAATTTATTGTTAATATCAATAGTACCCAAAGTTTACAAATATTTGCAGGAATTATTATCAGTTTTTTACTACTCAAAAGTTTAGTAGCTGTAGATTGGATTAACGGTGATACTTGGATGTATCAATTACCTTTTGCTGCTCGTTTTTGGAGGTTAGTTTCTCCTGAACAATATATATTTGAAGCAGAAAGAGAACCTTTTTATAATACTTCTACTATGTTGCCTAATATTCTACAAGGTTTTTTCTGGTATTTATTCGGATTAAAACGGCCTCAAGGTGCAAATTTAGTTAGTTTTTTTAGTTTAATAGGTTATTTTATTTTCGTCAAACATTATCTTAAAATTCCTTATTATTTATCGGTTATTACTATTTTAGCAGTGCCATTAATTCACATTGCGGCAACAAGTTGTTATGTAGATTTATTAACTAATGTTGGTTTTGCGATCACCTTAGTATTAACTTATTTATTATATTTCAAAGAAGATTTTATTAACTATAAAAATGTTGGTATATTTATTTTAGGAGGCTTTATTGCTGCTAACAGTAAATATTTATTAGTGCCTCCTTTAGTATTAGTTATTTTTTTTGTATTTATCAGAATTATATGGTTAATTTGGTATCGTTTCAATCCTGTAAATAAAATTAAAAATATTTTAACCTTAATTTTTACCATGACGGGAGCAAATATCATAATTTTCCTGACATCTTTTAAAAATTTAGTTATTTATCAAAACCCTTTTTATCCTTTAAAAATTAATATTTTAGGTTATGAATTAAATCATACTATTGTGCCAAGTGAAGATTATATGTCAGATAAAATTGAGGCAATGTTACCTATACAAAGATGGCTTTTTTCCCTGTTAGAAATAGGTGCTTTTGACGAGAGAAGGCCATGGAAATGGACGATTGCAATGGATTATGTGCCTTTAGATGCAGACACCTTTGGCATGGGAGGATATTTTGCTATTTATGTTATTTTTAACGTGGTTTTATTTGCTTATTTATGTAAGAAGAATAACTCAGAAACAAGAGTTGCTTTAGGATTAGTTATTACCATGACTTTAGTTACTCCTTTTCTGCCTTTTTCTTATCAATTAAGATACTATATGTATTGGATAATTATTTTAATAACTCTCAATTTATACTTACTTTTACAGCATTATCAATTAACGAAAAATTTATGGTTAAAACCACAAAATTATGGTTATGTTGGTTTAACCATTATGATGATTTTTGTAATTATAACCCGTTGGATTTATACTTATCCAAATGCTATGTCTTTAGATAAATTTATGAATAGTGATAATCGTGTCAATCAAGAAGTTATTGCTAAATTAGTGACAAAAAAAGATGTTTGTTTAGTTGGTTTTACACCTCTCACTTTTCTATACAATTCTCAATTTCATGAAGGCAAAAACTATTCAGTCAAAGCAGAATTTAGTTATGGTGAAGAAGAAGTTAAAGAAAAATGTGGCGATCGCTTTATAATTTCTAAGGAGTAATAGTAAATAGTAAATAGTTGTAGAATAGGCATCTTGCCTGTTATTCTTAATACCTAATACCTAATATCTCATTTTAAATTCTAAATTCTAAATTCTAAATGGATTCTCTCGAATTATCAATTATAATGCCTTGTCTTAATGAAGCGGAAACCCTCGCTACTTGTATCAAAAAAGCACAATGGTATTTACAAGAATATCACATCAAAGGAGAAGTAGTTATTGCAGATAATGGTAGCATAGATAGTTCCCCCGAAATAGCTACAAAAATGGGTGCGACATTGATTAACGTAAAGGAAAAGGGTTACGGTAGCGCACTTATGGGAGGAATTTTAGCTGCGAGGGGAGAATTTATCATTATGGCTGACGCTGATGATAGTTATGATTTTACAAAACTTAATCCTTTTGTAGAAAAATTGAGGGAAGGTTATGATTTAGTTATGGGAAATCGTTTCAAAGGAGGAATAAAACCAAATGCCATGCCTTTTTTACATAAATATTTAGGCAATCCAGTATTAACATGGTTAGGTAAATTATTTTTTCATAGCCCATGTAGTGATTTTCATTGTGGTTTAAGGGGATTCCGTAAACAAGCAATATTGAGTTTAAATTTACGCACTACGGGGATGGAATTTGCTTCGGAAATGGTAGTCAAATCTACCTTAAACGGATTAAAAATAACAGAAGTTCCTACTACTTTATCACCAGATGGACGCTCTCGTAAACCTCATTTGCGTACATGGCGTGACGGTTGGCGACATTTAAGATTTTTATTATTATATAGTCCTCGTTGGTTGTTTCTTTATCCCGGATTTTTTCTCATGATTATGGGTTTAATTAGCACCGTCATTTTATTATATAGTCCTAGGGTTCACAGTTTATTATATTCATCAACAGCGATTATTATTGGATTTCAGCTAGTTAATTTTGCCATTTTTACCAAAGTTTATGCTATTCAAGAAGGATTGTTACCTCAAGATAAAAAATTATTAAAATTTATTGACTTTTTTACTTTAGAACAAGGTTTAATTTTTGGTACAATTTTATTTTTATTAGGAGGGATTACTTCAATTTTTGCCTTGTTTCAATGGAAAGCAACAGATTTTACGGCTTTAAATCCTGTATTAACAATGCGTTTAGTTATTCCTTCCGTAACGGCAATTGCATTAGGTTTACAAATAATTTTTGCTAGTTTTTTCCTCAGTATTTTTCAGTTAAAAACAAAGTAAAAACAGTTAAGAATTACGAATGACAGGTAAGATGCCTATTCCACAAAACGAAAATTTTGATCAATCAATCAATATTTAATACCGTAATTGGCCATCGCATTTTTAGTTTTATAGTAAAAGTCAAAAAGAAATTTATTAAATCTTATTAATTAAGTAGCAAATGCAGGAATATTTCTAGTTAGATGGAGTTAGACGGCAATTGCGATAGAATTATAAGTTATACATACATTACCAGTAGCAGAAAATGGAAAATTTAAGTTTAGAGTATTAGGAAGTGAAATATTTAATCAGATAACAAAAAATAAATAACTACAAAGCTGAAGATTCATTCAAATAAAAACGGGTTGACAATGGCAAGAGAACTACAGAACTCTTTATTAACAAAAGCAAGAAAAAATAAGAATGATGAGTTCTACACGCAACTTTCAGATATTGAAAGAGAATTGAAACACTATAAGAAGCATTTTAAAGATAAGGTTGTATATTGCAATTGCGATGACCCTCGAATCAGCAATTTCTTTAATTATTTTGCTTCAAATTTCAAACAGTTAGGTCTTAAAAAATTAATAACTGCCTGTTATAGAGAACAAGTAAGAGATTTATTTAATAGAGAAGAAGATGAAAATGGTTTTTTCTTTGAATATACAGGTACAGAGGGAGAAAAAAACAAACCAAGTTCAACGGAGATTGTTTATTTTAAAGGGGATGGGGATTTTCGGAGTACTGAAAGTGTTGAACTATTAAAGCAGTCCGATATTGTTGTTACTAACCCCCCATTTTCATTATTTAGAGAGTATGTAGCTCAATTAGTTAAATACGATAAAAAGTTTTTGATAATTGGCAATATTAACGCAATAACCTATATGATGGAATTAATATTAATAAAACACAAGAAATACCATTAGACTATATAGGAAATATGGGTGTGCCAATAACATTTTTACATAAATTTAATCCAGACCAATTTGAAATAATTAAATTCAGAAAAGGGAATGATGAAAAAGATTTATCAATAAATGGGAAATGTCCGTATTTTAGAATACTAATCAAAAATAAACGAATACAAAATGAACTAATTGAAAATAGAGGAATCTAAGTAAATATGGTTAATGGAAATTCTAAGATAAAGGCTTTTGTTAGAGTAGAGGTTCATGTTAAGTAAACCAGTAAGACATAGCAAAATCTGGATGTCTTTAAACCCTAGAAATGAAAGTGAGACAATACATCAACTTTAAAGAAAAGTTCAACTTAATGTTCTTGAAATATCACGAAATAAGTTAACCTGATTCATAGTCTGAATTATTAATAAAAATCACTGGCATTTAATTCGAGATTTATCTAAGTGAGTGAGTAAAATTAATCGATGCCCTTTATTTTTTTTCTCCAACCTATGATAACAATGGGTAACAAGGAGTTTAAACCCCTTGCATTGCATTGACCCTATACAATTAATTTTGCATGAGTACTTATTAGTAATTGCGCATTAATTGAGTTGTTAATCTTTGCCCTAATTTTTTAGTTGTCTATTTATTGGCTGGTAAAATGATTTCTTAATATTTTTTTATCAGATTAATCTACTTTATTTATTAATAAAATATAATGTATAAAAAAGTGTGATTATGATATAAAACAAGAAAAATAGGGCATCGATAACAGTTTTATATTTTTATAATTGCAGAATTAATTTTTACATTTTAGATAAAGAAGAAATTTTCGCTAATTTAGCTTGATTTAAACCGTGTAACTCTTCTAAACTTATCCAACCTTCTTTTAACAGTTGAGCAAAAGTAAAAATCAACATCGGTTCTCTGGCATCATATTTACCATCAAGATCATAGCGCTTGGCACTCAAAATATCATGAATTTGCCATAGTTGTTCCATATCAGTCAGATTATTGATTTTATGACGTACTTCTGTCACTAAAGTTTCTGTTTCTCGCTGATATGCTTTATTTAATAATCGTTGACTAATTTCTATTTCTATCGTAGTCCATCCTGCTTCACTAGCTATTGTTGACATAATGTTTTGTAAAAAAAGAATATAAGAAAAATTAAACCTTTTTATATATTATCAATATATTTAGAAAAAAGGCAAAAAAAAGAGTCTCCTAAAAAAGAAAAACTCTTTAAAATTAACAATTGATATATATAGACAAAAAGAAGATACTTTAAACCTAATTATTTTAGTAATAATTTTGTTAGTTTAGATTTTCACAAATCAAACTTAGGAAAAATGTTGTATTTGATTATTGATTATTTGTCAATCTGAATTTTGTTGCTGAAAAAGTTGCTTCTAGCGTATTAGGTTTAATAATTCTTTAGGAGATGCTAGTAAATCAATGGCAACAAAAAAGATTTTACCATCGGGATTAAGAAGGAAACGCCATGCAATATCCATGCCAACATTACCACCAAACCAAGGAGTTTGTACTTTTCCTGTTACTTTAATTTGAGTATAACCGCCATCGGCTGGTTCAGTAATACCGCTTTGAGGAATTAATTTGAGATTTTGACATTCTTCTTTAAAGAAGCGGAGAATATTATCCTTACCAACAATAGGACGTTTAAAAGGAGGTTGTAACGCACCATCAGGAAGGAATAGTTCTATTAAAGTATCAAAATCATTGGCGTTTAAGTTATCCATGTAGTCGAGAACTGTGGAATTAGTAACACCTTGAATGGTAACTTTAGTGCGTTTAGATATTTCTTGAGGAGGAGTGACAGGTTCGGCAATAGGAGTATAGTCACCAAGTTTATTAACATCATAACCCATATCAACTACGGCGTTACGAAGTACGGTAATTTGTTGCCCTGATTCTAGTTTTTTGATCGCCTCTAACAC
Source organism: Geminocystis sp. GBBB08 (assembly GCF_016743215.1). GTDB lineage: Bacteria > Cyanobacteriota > Cyanobacteriia > Cyanobacteriales > Cyanobacteriaceae > Geminocystis. Next base: position 1,432 of record NZ_VRZC01000132.1, on the reverse strand, counting down.
GGAATTAGCATTAGCAGAAAGTTGATAACCTTCAGGAATAGGCGCAACGATTCCTTTTTCCATTAATTTGCCTAACTCATACCAAAAACCGAGTTTGATATTCACTGACCATACTGCATAAGTACGACAGATAGGAGTATCTGCACGGTTAGCTAAGTCACACATTACTTGTGATTGCTGTTGCGCAGTCATGGTTTTGATTTCGTTAAGAGTAGATTCTGCTAATACCATACTGGCGGCCCCAGGAGCAGCAATGGTAATGGTTTTACCCATTTCTAAATAAGCAAACCAGATTAATGCTAATTGATCTTCTGCACTTAATTGTGAAAATCGGGCGATGGTAGCGGGTACAACATCTGCGGCTAAAGTTTGAGGAAAAATTGTCCGTGCTGAATCGATAGTAAAAGGCATAATTGAACCTTATTTTAAAAAGTTATGTAACTAATTTAACATTATTTTTTTTAAAAATATTTAGTGTTGAGGTGCGGATTTTGCGACAATGGCAGAAAAAAAGATCATGCTACCCTAGAATTTGTGTTCATTTTCTGCCTTTAAAAATGAAACAGATCTGGTTAAATAAGGGGTGTTTAATTGATTTTCTCTCAAACTTGGGGGAGAAAGGAGGCAGATGAGAATATTCCTGTTAAAGATAAATCGTACTGGGAAAAAATAGGAAGATTATGAGTAATTACTTGGGTTTAGTTATTGCTTTGGTGATTATTACTCTTTGGATAGTAACGGTTTCAATATACCAAATTAATGATTTAACTAAAGTTAATTATCTAGTTATTTTAGGATTAATTCTATGGCAAACTTTTTTAAATACGGGATTATTTATTATTGCTCATGATGGAATGCACGGACTTGTATTCCCTACGAATACTAAAATTAATCATTTTATTGGTAGCTTTGCTTTGATTTTATATGCTTTTTTATCCTATGAAAATTTAAGGGAAAAACACTTATTACATCATCGTTTTTCGGGTACAAATCTCGATCCTGATTTTCATAATAGTGATAATGTAAGTTTTTTAAGTTGGTATAGAGAGTTTATGACTAAATATCTCAGTCTTAAACATTTACTTCGCTTATCCATACTTGTATTATTTATTGCTTATTCTTGTAAAGTTACTTGGCTTCATTTATGGTTATTTTGGGCATTACCCTTGATTTTAAGCTCGTTACAATTATTTTTCTTTGGCACTTTTTTACCTCATCGTCAAAATAGCAAAGAAGAGGAAAATATATCATCGATTAAAAGTCTTTATTTACCAGTATTTTGGTCATTAATTGCCTGTTATAATTTTAGTTATCATCGGGAACATCATCAATATCCCTTTGTGCCTTGGTGGAAATTACCTTCTTTAGTTTTAAAAAATAAATAGAAAAATCAAGATAATAAAACTGATAAATTGACCAATGGTACAGGATT
>NZ_VRZC01000131.1 GCF_016743215.1 Geminocystis sp. GBBB08 | reverse complement strand
CTATAGAACCCATTTGGTATCTTTTTTAGAATGGTTACATAATAATGATTTCAGAAGAAATACTTTAATCTCGTCAAAGCCTTTTGTTATTTGGGTTACAGGCGTAAATATCAAATAGGTTCTATAGATAACTAAAAATATTTGACAATTAAGACGTTGATAGTTACTATGTGTATAAATACTTAGTTTAAGTATAATCACTTAAATTTATAGTTAAATTCACAAAAAAAATTTATAAAAGTTTAACTAAGTTTTGTTAAAAAAAACACTTTTTCTAAATAAATATCGTTAGAATATAGAAAAGTTAAAAAAATCCTTAAGATATTTTATTAGGAAAATAAGTTAAATAATCATCAGTTTATGATTTAATCTAAATTAATCTTTTAAGATATACAAGATTAATAATAAAAAATACATAATATAATTAGCATTTTAGCATTAATTTTAGGGGATAACAAATGTTTATAAATAATGGGTTAATCGACATCCAAACTCAATACAATCAAGGAGAAAGAGATTTTCCTAAGTTACAATTGAGAAGAATAGATTTAAGAAATAGCAAACTTAGAGGGATTAATTTATCAGGATCTGATTTAAGTTATGCTGATTTAAGGGATGCCGATTTAAGCAATGCTAACTTAAGTAATTGTTATTTTAATGAAGCTAATTTAAGCGGTGCTAATTTAAGTGGTGCTAATTTAAAAGGAGCATATTTAATCAAAGCATATTTAACTAAAATAAATTTAACCAAAGCAACACTTAAGGAAGCATATTTTACTGGTAGTTTTTTGACAAAAGCTGATTTATCTAAAGCTGATTTATCAGGTACATTTTTAAACGGTGCGCACTTAAATGGGGCTATCTTCCGCAGTGCTTCTTACGATAATACTACCCGTTTTGATAAGTGTTTCGACCCTGTATCTTTGGGGATGAATATGGAATCTTCCTTTAAAAATTCCCTCACTAAAAAAGTTACCATTGCTTCTATTATAACAAATTTTGAAACTATTGCCAATATAGTGAGTCGTTATTTAGGGGGAACAATTACTGCTAAAAATTTTGAAGAATCTCGTCCAGACGTGGAATGGTTACAGCAATTTTCGATGGATAAAAACGGAAAAATAAATTTTACTGGAACGATTACTCATCAAGCCACAATGATGCAGTTAAAATGGTTTGAAAAATGGACTAATGCCTTTATTAAAAAAAGTTCTCTGATTATTCAAGATTTACCAAATATTATTGAAGAAAAAAAATTAACTGTGGAGTATTTAATTAAAAATAATGTTGCTTAGTATATAGTGCTACTGATTTTAAATATAAATATTCTCCTTTTATCAAAAATTAAATAAATAAAGTCAAAAAATAAGTTTAGATGCTTTTATCGTCAAATTTACTTATTTTTTCTTGTTGTTTAATCTGTATTTAGTTGATCTATTGATTAATTTGAATCCATAGGAATCTTATGTTCATTGTGAGAGTTTTGAGATTAAATTCTCCACCTTATCAGCAGGATTAGAAAGGTTAATTTCTGTAAAATGATAGAGGGATGCCATAGGTATAAAATCTTAGTAACAGACAAAATCTTAGAATTGTATAGAAATGTTTAAAAAAAAGATTCCAAGATCAAAAAGTGGTTACAATAAATACAGAAAACAAATTATTTTTTAATGAACTCAATAATTTAATAATCTTAATAAAATATAAGAGGATATTGAATCAGATGACTTCAACACCTACGAAATCAAGTCGTACTGTAGAAAAAATTTCCAAAAATCTTTGGAAAAATAAATACCCGAAAAAGCATGATCATTACACCTTAGAAGATTTTTTTCAATTTGATATTCAGAATGGAAATATTACGGATTGGAATGAATCTCGCAATGTTCTAGTTACCGAAGATTTTATTGTAGGATTAATCGAAGGTTTAGAAGAAGAGGTGGGATCAGCTTCTAGTGTCGTTATGTATAATATCGGTAAAGCGTGGGGTATCAGAGATGCGGAATTTTTTGAGCAATGGTTTCAAAAAGAATATGAATATCCCAAAAATCCCCATGAAATGAACTTATTATACGTTCTTGAAGCATGGTGGTGGCCTTTCACTACTCAAGGTTGGGGTAACTGGGATGTGGATTTAAGTGAGCAAAAAAACGGTTTTATGTTTGTGAATATCTTTGACTCCGCCGTTGCGCGCACTTTAGGAGATGTGGGTAAACCCGTCTGTCACATTTACGCTGGTTTAATGGCAGGTTTCTTCAGTCGGTTTATTAATAAACAACTCAACTGTATTGAAATTCAATGTTATTCTATGGGTGAAACCTATTGTAAATTTTTGCTAGGAAAACAAGATCGTATCGATGCGGCAACTTTCTGGCAAAATGAAGGAGCGGGAGCAAAAGATATTCAGAAAAAATTAGTCAATGGAGAATATCTAAAATGATACCTTCGAGAAGTCTCACTGTTGAAAGTTTTTTGAGAGAAGCTAACTGGCAAGGCTTTAAACTGGTGACGGAGAATGAAAATTGGTTAAAGGTAATAGAAAATACAACCTTAAATCTTAATTTTAGTTTAACGGTGGAAAAATTTTTTGCTTTGCACAATTGGCAAGGTATTGTCAAAATTAATCCCGCAGATAGGGTTAAAAAGGAAGAATTATCACAAAATCAACAACCTGCTTACACTTTTACCATGTCTGTAGATAAATTTTTCCAAGGTATAGCATGGCAAGGGCAAAATCAAGGTATCACCAAAAAAGTCAATATTGCTTCTATGCCAACAATGTCTAATGTTATCTATTTAAACCCTAAACCATTAAATATTAACGATTTATCGGATTTACTTTAAGCAAAATTATGTATCCAGAATTACAAGCATTAATTCATGAAGCTGAATTTCAGTATTTACAAGAAGAAGACTTAAATCGATTTTCTCAGGAAATTGCGACTCTCAAAGATAGAATTGACGCTTACAAAATTCTTCGAGATGAAGAAATTAGTATTTTTCAAGGAATTGTAGATCAAGTTATCGCCAAATTTCCCCAAGAAAATTCCCAAAAAATTGAAACGACTATTCGTCACTGGTTATTAATTACAAGATATAGCGGTATGGCGATGATGTTAAATAACCATGAATTTCTCGAACACCGTTTACTAGAGTGGTTGACAGATATAGTTCAAGCTTATGAATCTCAGGTGATTTTTCAAGCTATTTATTCATTATTACTTGTTAAATTAAATAGTGTTCTTTCTGAAGATGAATTAGCTCATATTGAGCCTTTTTTAGCTCAATCCAATAATTATTTAACTAATGGTGCTATTTTAGCTAATTAAGTCAAAAAAATATATCATAATAAGAGGAAAAATAGATGATTTCCGTTGCCGATTTAGTTCAAGAAAAAGCCTTAAAAGGTAATTACTTCGCTCCTTCTGCTTATGTGCAAGGAGATTTTGAGTTAGGATTATTAGAAACAAGACTAGGCTCAAGATTAATTGCTTTACCTGAAGTTCTTTTACAAGGAATTTACGCAGGTTTAGAAGAAGAAATTGGTCAAGCTACAAGTATTGTTCTTTATAATTGTGGTCGTTGGTGGGGTAAAAGTTTTTATCGCCGTTTTGTTCAAGAAGTGAGTGAATATTATGAAATGCCTTTGGCACAGATGAATATGGCTCAATTTTTGAGTTGTTTAAAACAATGCTGGAAAACTCACGGTTGGGGAGTAATTAATTTTGATTTTGATTATTATTCTCAAGGTTTTATTGTGGTAAATACCCTTAATTCCCCCTTTGCTGAAGCGGCACCGAAAAATAAGGGTTTTGCTTGTCAGCCAGAAGCAGGAATTTTAAGCTCCTTTTTTAGTAAATTGACAGGAGAAGATCTTGGTTGTGTTCAACTAAGTTGCGAATCTATGGGAGCACCATCAAATTATTTTGTCATTGGTTTAGAAGAAAGGGTGGATTTAGCTAAAGGGATGTCAGAAGAAGGTTATGATTATTCTACGATCATGGATCGTTTACTTAACACTAATTCTGACGATAATTAAAAGTATAGCACTCATGTAAAGTTCCCTAAGTTTCTATATAAGTAATTATTCATTGTTTTACTCTTTTTTATTTTCGTTAAAACATGAGCTAATCTTAAATTAGACTTTTAATCAATCAAAAAAGAAGATAGTGGCTAAAATAATCAAACTAGATCCTCTTGGTACACAAACAGCAATTAAAACCAATGATAACCTATTATCAGGATTGTTAAAAAATCAACTTAACGTCTTACAAGAATGTGGTGGCCGGGGGATGTGTTCTACTTGTCATATTTATATAAAAGAGGGCATGGAAAGTTTATCACCCCTTAATCGTCGAGAAAAACGAACTTTAGAAGTAATTACCACTTGTAAATTAAATTCTCGTTTAGCTTGTCAGGCTAGAGTTATGGGTGAGGGGGTTGTAGTAGAATTGCCTTCTGGGATGTATTTAAGTGAGATTGATGACGTTGAAGCCTTAATTGGTAGAAGGGCACAACAAAATATTTTACATCCCATTTCTGGCAAGATTTTAGTAGAGGAAGGGAAGTTAATTACTCGCTCAATGATTAGTCAATTAGAGAATACCAAAGGAGAAGTTACTAAATATTTAGCAAATACCATTGATGCGATTTAATATTTCATCACCATAAAATTTTATCACCGACAATTAATCAGGAGTTTTAAAAAATGTTAAAACAATTTGCCGATTTAACCATCGAAGCTGACGGACGTTATGCACAAGATTATGAATTAAAATTTTTAGAGGATTATTTAGATTCTCAACATTTAAGAATGAGTGCCTATCTCAAAATCAGAGATAATGCAACGAAAATTGTGGAAGCCGTAAGAGTTGGTAAACAGAAACGGAATCCAGAATTTCAAGATTATTATGGTACTTGTAAACGGGATTTAATTGATTTAATTCGTTATTGTGCGGCTGCTTTGTTATTTGATGATATGGAAAGATTACGCACGAATATGTTGTTATGGTTTCAAACCATTGCCCGTTCATATACTTTTGAAGAAGACAATAACGATACTTATGAGGTGCTTTCTCAAGTTATTCAGACATTTTTAACACCAGAAGAAGCTAAACTTGCTCTTCCTATTTTTGAGTTAAATTGTGTGGTTTTAGTGTAAAAACAAGATTTAAAAAAACAATACAGTTGGTAGTAAGCCCTTTGGGGCTAAAGAATCAAAGAAAGGTAAAAGCCTTGACTACAAACATTTTATTTATAATTAAATTAAGATGATGGAAAAAAAACAAGATATAATTGGTTATACAGGTTTAGGAATTTCTGTGTTGGGAGTTATTGCTTCCGTTGCTTTAAATAATCCGATTTTAGCTTCTATTCCTTTAACTGTTGGGGTGGGTTGTAATCTTGCTAGTCGTAAACAATTTAACGATAGTTTAATTGAAGCCTATAATCAACAGGAAGAAACTATCAATAAATTAATGGCAACCTTAGAGGCTAACCATAATGAATTAAGCACGAAATTAACGGAAAATCAAACAGATTTAGCTAATCGTGTGGAAAAATTACAGCTATCAGTTCAAGACAGTTTAGCACAACAAAAGCAACATCTTAATAGTGAAATTCAAAGACTGGAATTACAATATCAAGACTTAAATAATATTGTTAGTAATATCCGAGAAGTGGAAGATTTTTCACAGGAATTACGCTCACAACCTGATTCAGCTGACTTCTTCTATCAAAGAGGTTTAAGTTACGAAAAATTAGGTAATTATACAGGTGCTATTGAAGATTATACAGAAGCTATTAAGAAAAATTCTAGCTTGGCAAAAGCTTATCATAAAAGAGGAGTCGTTTATCTTGAAACAGATTTGAAACAAAAAGCTGTTGACGATTTACGCAAAGCTGCTTTACTATATTTTGAGCAAGGAGACATTGATAGTTATCATGTCGCACGAGAAATGAGTCGTAATATTCACGAGCTACGATACGAGAGTAATGGTACTGTTTCAGAGATAATAGTAAGCACAGAATTATTTGTTGAATAGTGATAGTTTGAGAAAATATATAATTATGGGGTAAACAAAGGTTTGCCCTTTTTTTTATGTTTGATAAGATGAAACAATTGAATGCCATTAATCAAATATCATTGATGGCGCAGAATGTGTTGTTACTCCTGAAGTATTAACAGAATTTTTATGAAAAGTTTAATTATCGATAATTATGATTCTTTTACCTATAATATTTACCAATTATTAGCCCAAGTTAACGGTGAAAAACCAATAGTAATTACAAATAATGAGTTATCTTGGCGGGAAATAAAAGAGCTTAATGTGGATAATATTATCATTTCTCCGGGTTCGGGTAATCCTGAAAATAAAGAAGATTTTGGTATCTGTGGAGAAGTTTTATTAAATGCCAATATTCCTGTTTTAGGAGTATGTTTAGGGCATCAAGGTTTAGGTTATTTTTATGGTGCAAAAATTACCAGATCAAGACAACCTTTTCACGGTAGGATTAGTAAAATTTATCATCAACAAGACTCAATTTTAAGTAATATACCCTCTCCTTTTTCCGTTGTGCGTTATCACTCTTTAATGATTGATTATCCTTTACCTTCAGACTTAGAAATTATTGCTAAAACTGAGGATAATTTAATAATGGGAATTAAGCATAAATATAAACCTTTTTGGGGTGTACAATTTCATCCTGAATCCATAGGTTCAGAGTATGGTAAAGAATTATTAATTAATTTTCAACATTTGACAAAAATATATCATCGATCTGTAGATAACAATATTCAAAATTATCCAAAATTTTACTTAATAGATAACTTGATAAATAAAGAAACAAATCAACAAAATAAATTATTCATAACTAATAATAAAAAGTATCAAGTTTATTGTAAAAAATTAGATATATTTGTTGATTCTGCCATCACATTTCAAGAAATTTATAGTAAGTCTGATCATAGTTTTTGGTTAGATAGCAGTATGGTAGAAGAAGGTTTATCAAGGTTTTCTTATATGGGAGATTGTGAGGGGGAGAATAGTTTTTTAGTCGAATATAACGTCAATAATCAAGAAATAAAAGTTGCTCAAAATAAAAAAAGCGAAATTTTAAGGGGAGATATTTTTCAGTTTTTACAAGATATTTTAGATAATTATGCTTATGATAATCAAGATTTACCTTTTAATTTTAATGGGGGTTTTATTGGTTATTTTGGCTATGAATTAAAAGCCTTATTAGGTAATAAAAATAAACATCAATCTTCTTTACCTACCGCTCAATTTATTTTTGGCGATCGCCTAATTATATTTGATCATATTTATCAAGAAATTTACTTAGTTTTTGTAGATAAAATTAAGGAAGAAAATAACGCTAATAACTGGTTTAAAGTAATAGAAAATAAGCTAAATTTAATTGATAAAGACAAAAAGATTAACCTTAAAGAAAATCTCAAGGAAAAAAACAGGATAAAATCTTATCAACTAAGTAGAGATAAACAGGAATATTTAGAGAATATCCAAACTTGCCTAGAGAAAATAAAACAAGGAGAAAGTTATGAGATATGTTTAACAAATAATCTTTATTTACCTACTATATCAGAACCTTTAAATTATTATTTACGGCTAAGAAAAGAAAATCCAGCCCCTTATAGTGCTTATTTAAAATTTGGTGAAATAGCAGTAATTTGTTCTTCCCCTGAAAGATTTTTATTATTAGAAAAAAATGGGAATTTAGAATCTAAACCCATCAAAGGCACAGTCAAAAGAGGTAAAAATAAAAAAGAAGATATACAACTAAAAAATCAATTACAATTCAGCGAAAAAGAGAAAGCGGAAAACTTGATGATTGTGGACTTATTGCGTAATGATTTAGGTAAAGTTTGCGAAGTTGGTACAGTTATCGTTCCTAAATTAATGGCGATTGAAACTTACAATACCTTACATCAAATGGTGACAACAGTCAAGGGTAAAATTAGCAAAGGAGTGAAAGCCGTTGATTGTATTAAGGCTTGTTTTCCCGGTGGTTCAATGACAGGAGCACCAAAAAAGAGGACACTAGAGATTATAGACGAATTAGAAACCGAAGCAAGAGGCATTTATTCAGGGAGTATCGGATTTTTAGCCCTCAATGGTACGATGGACTTAAATATCGTGATTCGTACAGCTATTATAACCCTAAATCAAAGTTCCATCGGTGTTGGAGGTGCAATTACGATTCTTTCAGAAGCTGATAAGGAATTTGAAGAAATCATACTTAAAGCAAAGGCGTTAATTGATAGCTTTTAATCAATATTAAACTTTATTCTTAGATATTAAATTGGACATAAAAACCATCAGCATGTCTAATAATTCTCACTTTCTTAATTTGATCAATCTGAAAATAGTTTAAATTTGGTAGTGCTATAAAATAACTAAAACTTTTAAAATAATAGTGAATAATAATATCACTTTTGAGTAACTGTATTTATGAATAATAATTTATTACCAACTTATCAGCAATTGTGGCAAAATACGACAAATTGGACACCATCAGAAGAAATACAAAATTTATGGGAAAAATTATATAACGAAATATTAAGTATTAATAAACACTTAAATTTAACAAGAATTACCACTTCTGAAGAATTTTGGGAAAAAAATTTATGGGATTCTTTAGCACCAATTTTAGAATATGATTTAACTGATAAAAACATAATTGATATTGGCACTGGTGGAGGTTTTCCCGGATTACCAATTGCGATAGCATTTCCAGAAGCAAAATTAACCTTAATGGATTCTGTGGCGAAAAAAATTAAATTTATTAGTGAGTTTTCTCAAAAGTTAAATTTAAAAAATATTAAAATATTAATTAATAGAGCAGAAATAATAGGACAAGATCAAAATTATCGAAAACAATATGATTTTGCTTTAATTAGAGCCGTTGCTGAAATTTCGGTTTGTTTAGAATACAGTTTACCTTTATTAAATATAGGCGGAATTGCTATTTTATATTGAGGAAATTTAACAGATGAAGAAAAGAATATAAGCGAAAAAGTTGCCAATAAATTAGGCGGAAAAATTATCAAAATTACTAATAAAAATACACCGATTGAGAATCATATTCGTCATTGTATTTATATAGAAAAAGTAAAACTAACTGCCAAAAAATATCCTAGGGAAATAGGAAAACCTGTAAAAGTGCCATTATCTTCTATTAATTTTTAATCTTATCTTCTACATCTGCGATGGCATTTTCTAAAATATCATTAATAACTTGATAATCAAACTGATGACTGACGGCTAATTCTTCTTTAGCTTTCGTTAAACGGTTAAGAATGACTTCATCGGTATCTGTGCCTCTACCCTTTAAACGTTGCTCTAAAATTTCCATAGAAGGGGGTAGAATAAAAATTCTGGTAGCCGAGGGAAAACTTTCTTTAACTTGATTTGCCCCTAAAACTTCAATTTCTAAAATAACAATTTTACCTTGCTCAATTTGTTCTAAGACAGGTTGTTTAGGTGTGCCATAATAATTTCCTGCATATTCTGCCCATTCTAACAATTGAGACTTATTAATCATCTCTTCAAATTGAAGACGAGAAAGAAAATAGTAATCTTTGCCGTTAATTTCACACTCCCGTGGAAGGCGAGTTGTTGCGGAAATAGAGAGAAAAATGTGAGGATTTTTAGAGAGTAAAGATTTGACAATTGTACCTTTGCCGACACCGCTAGGGCCTGTAATTACAACTAATTTACCTTGTTGATTCATAAAATTATTCGGCTTTAATAAACCTCGTATTTATTTTTACCTTTGCAATGAGTAGGAAAAAAATTTCAGACTTTAAGGAAGTAAAAATTAGCAATTATTTTTCAATATTCGTCACAAAACGATTAGCAACGGTTTCGGGTTGAATAGCGGATAATATAACATGACTGGAATCTGTTATAATTACCGCTCTGGTTCTTCTACCGTAGGTAGCATCAATTAATAATCCTTTTTCTCTAGCATCACTGATAATACGTTTAATGGGAGCTGATTCTGGACTTACAATAGCAATAACTCGGTTAGCGGCTACGATATTACCAAAACCGATGTTAATTAATTTAATATCCATAAATTATGATGAGAATTAAGATTTTTGACTTATCCATCATCATATCGCTAAATATTAAGATTTACAATGATTTTTAGCTGAAATTCTCAAAAAATTGAGATTTATCGCCATCTTCAAGAAAGTATAAGCTCGATCAAACAACGCTCACCATCAACTGATATATATGAACTTAACTTGCTTAGATTACATTTTAGCATCTTTGCACCTTTGCGAGATAAAATACTTATCCCTAGATGTGGGCGATCAACTTACAGAAAAAAGATTTTCCTAAAAATGTCATTCCGAGCCATAGAGAGGAATCTCAAAACGTCTTAACCATTATCTCAAACTTAATTGAAATAACTATCACTTATATTCTGAGTGCATAATTTTCCAAAGTCTGGATATTATAGATAGTTAGAGGATATAGAAAAGGGAAGAGGGAAGAGGGAAAAGTAATCAGAATTGATTTTTCCCGTTTTGTTTCATTGGTATTATTGTACTGGTGCAAGATCTGAGTTATACATGGGTTGTAAAAATTGCGCCCTTTTCATCCCGAATTTATCAAGATCGAGGATTTCACTCAAGCACTCAGAATTACTCCTAATTATTCTCAAGCCTATCATGATTTAGGACTGACTTACGCCCAGGAAGAACATTATGATAAGGCGATCGAATATTATACTCAAGCCATCAAATTTGATCCTAATTATCCCTCTTTTGTCAAACTCCGCAAACACTTGCAATTTATAGATTCTGCAACTGTTGTAGATCAATCGATCGAGGTCATATTTAATAATATGAAATAAATCGAAACTTTAAATTAGTAAATTTGACTCT
>NZ_VRZC01000130.1 GCF_016743215.1 Geminocystis sp. GBBB08 | reverse complement strand
CCTCCTAGATAGCTTAATGTTACCACACTACCACCAGAGGATAAAATGGGTTTAGCCGCTTGTACAAGACGAGTGAGAGAATAAGCACTAATATCAAGGGCTGTTTTAAAACCGTCACGGGAAGTATTACTAAAATCTCCGGCTAAATCTTCTTTTTGAGCAAAGGCTAAACAATGAATTAAAATATCAATACGTCCCCATTTTTCTTTAATTTGGGCAAAGGTTTCATCAATATTGGCATCATCTTGTACGTTACAAGGAAGAAAAATACTAGGATTCAAAGGTGCAACTAATTCTCCTACTTTTTTCTCAAATCTGCCCTTCTCATCAGGTAAATAGGTGACACCAATATTTGCACCAGCTTTATGTAGTTGTTGAGCGATACCCCATGCGATCGACTTATTATTCGCAATACCGGTTACAAGGGCGTTTTTTCCGTTTAAATCTAACATAATCTTGATTTTTTCTCTATTTTTCTGTAATATCTGACAATAATTCGCTAAACTGGTTAAGTTATAGATAGTTATCTAGTTTACAATTACTTATTTTCTTATAGAAAGTGTCGTTTAGACGATCGATCCTTAAATATTATTCTGTAACTATCCCCTATGCAATCAGTATCAAATCAAGAACAACCTTTAGCTTCCGTATTTCGTCAAATTGGTGTCGGAATTTATACCCCAGTGGTAGAAAGATTTGAGCGAGGTAAAACAATATTTTTCCCAGGAGATCCCGCCGAGAGGGTATATTTTTTAATGAAAGGTGCTGTCAAATTGTCTCGGGTATATGAAGCAGGAGAAGAAATTACAGTAGCTTTATTGCGAGAAAATAGTGTTTTTGGAGTACTATCTTTAATTACAGGACAAAAATCTGATCGCTTTTATCATGCAGTGGCTTTCACTCCTGTAGAATTATTATCAGCCCCTATTGAGCATTTCCAACGATCTTTAAAAGAAAATCCTGAATTATCTCGCTTAATGTTACAAGGCTTATCTTCTCGTATACTACAAACAGAGTTGATGATTGAAACCTTAGCACACCGTGATATGGCTTCTCGTTTAGTCAGCTTTTTACTTATCCTTTGCCGTGATTTTGGCGTGCCTAGTCTTAACGGTATTACTATTGATCTTAAATTATCCCATCAGGCGATCGCCGAAGCAATAGGTTCAACTCGTGTTACTGTTACCAGATTATTAGGAGAATTAAGACAAGATAACATGATTACTATTACCAAGAAAAAAATCACCGTACATAATCCTGTTGCTTTGAGTCAACAATTCGCTTAATAGTTGATAGTGAATCGTTGTGAGATAGATATAAATAGTTACAAAACAATATAGTAAAATATAACATTAATATGACATTTTAGATACCTCTAAGTTTAACCCTCACAGATAATGTTGGGTTTTATTCCTCAACCCAATCTACCATAAGAAAATAGAGATCAAAGATGATTAACTATTCATTTACAGTTAAAAGCTCCGCTAAACTCTGAACTCAGTTAAACTAGAAAAAGAGTAAGAAAAAATTTTGTGAGAAGTGAATAACTCTATTTTATATGACCAGTGCCTATATTTTGATCGTGGCAATGTTAATCTTGGGAGGCTTAATTGCCGCTTTAGGCGATCGCATAGGGACAAAAGTAGGTAAAGCCCGATTGAGATTATTTCAACTACGCCCGAAACAAACTGCTATAGTCATTACGATTGGTACGGGCATATTAATTTCTGCTTCTACATTAGTAATTTTATTTGGTTTAAGTGAATCGTTAAGACAGGGTGTGTTTCAATTAGATGAAATTTTAAAAAAACGAAGAGAAATTACGGCTCAGTTAGAAAAAGTTGAGCTAGAAAAACAGAAGGTTGAAACTGAATTAAAAAAAGCACAAGAAAGACAAAATTCAGTGCAAAAGTTACTGATTACAACAGGAAAAGAATTTAAAAAAACTCAAAATCAACTAAAACTTATTTCTACTCAAACAGATAAATTAAAACTAGAACTAAAGACAATTCTTCAGGATAAAACAAAATTATTAGCAGAAAAACAACAAATAGAAGAACAAAGTCAAAGACTAGAAAAATCAATTAGGGAAAGAGATCAAGATTTGCAAAATCAACAAATAGAAATTAAAGAACAAGAAGAGATTTTACAACAACAAGAACATCTTTTAGAGGAACAACAACAAAATTTAAAACAACAAGAATATCTTTTAGAAAAACAACAACAAAGTTTAAAAAAATTACAAAATCAACAAAATCAATTGCAATCAGATATTAAAATAAGAGACGAACAAATATCAAAACTAGATAAAAATATTTTGGCAAAAGATAAAATATTGAAAGATAAAGAGAATGAATTATTATCCCTAGAAAAAGAATTAGGATTTTATCGCCGAGAAGTAGAAATCCTAGAACAATATTATCAAACTTATCAAGATTTAAGAGAAAGACCAATTGCCATTGTCAAAGGGCAAGTATTAACTGTAACTCTAGTCAAGACAGATAAAGACACAAACTTAGAAGAATTAATCGATGGTATTTTAAACGAAGCTAATCGAGGAGTAATGTTGACTTTAGGCTATGGAAATCAGTTTCCTAATCAAAGATTCGTACAAATAACTAAAGGACAAGTAGAACAAATGAAAGAACAATTAATTCAAAAAGGAGAATATTTAGTCAGAATTTTATCGGCGGGGAATTATGTACAAGGGGAAGAAAGAGTGAGAATTTTTGCAGATGTGACACCTAATAAGAAAATTTATGCTAAGAATGAAACTATTGCCTCTATTACCATTGATTCCCATGATTTAAAAAGTACAGAATTACAAGGAAAACTCGATTTTTTAATTTCTGTTAGTGAATTTCGTGCCAGAAGAGAAGGAATATTAGGAAAAATTTTTATCGGTGATGGTAGGATTATTTCCCTAATTAATTTTGTTCAAAAGTTACAATTATCGAAGGAATCTGTTGATGAAATTATAGCGGTAGCGGCTAATGACACTGAGACATCAGGACCGTTACAAATTAATTTAGTCGTTATTTCTGGTGGGAAAGAAATCTTGAGATTTTAACTTTAATAAGCGGGTTTGCATCTAAGTTGACACTTTAGGATAGGGAAGAGCGGATTTGGGAAGAAAGAGACAACAGGTAAACGTTTGAGTCAAGACAAAGGGTTTAAACCTCTTGTTAGGAATTAATAAAAACGGTAAGTTGAATGCGTCAAGTGCTTATCCAAAAACAATTTCATTCCAACTGAGGTAGTTAACCGTAATTATTGAGTATCCCTACAGAGTCGTCTCCAATACTTTTAAGAAAACTGTTATCATAAACAAAATAGTTAAGGTTTATTTAGTTTGATAGAATCTAAATGCTGCGAATAATAACGGATCAAGTCGAAGCAAAACAAGAATTGCAACGCATCAGCGATCGCACTCACCATGAACAAATTGAGACACAATCGGCCACCGTGAAAGACATCATCCAAACGGTAAGAAAACTCGGAGATCGGGCTTTACTAGAATATACTGAAAAATTTGATGGTCAAAAAATTGCCCTAGAAAATCTGAAAGTGAGTGGGTCTGAAATTGATGCGGCTTATCAACAAATTTCGAGGGATTTATTAAAGGCTATCAAACTAGCAACGAAAAAAATTGAGGCTTTTCATCTCCAAAGAGTACCAAAATCATGGGTACAGTTTGCTGACGATAATGTTGTCTTGGGAAGACGTTACACCCCCGTTGATCGAGCTGGTTTATATGTACCCGGCGGACGAGCTTCTTATCCTAGTACAGTACTCATGTACGATATTCCCGCAAAAGTGGCAAAAGTACCGAGAGTTGTTATGGTAACACCCCCTAGTGAAAACGGAAAAATTAATCCAGCAGTGTTGGTAGCAGCTAGTGAAGCAGGAGTTGCAGAAATTTATCGTGTGGGTGGAGCTCAAGCTATCGCTGCTTTAGCCTACGGTACAAATACAATACCCAAAGTTGATGTCATTACTGGCCCAGGTAATATTTACGTCACCTTAGCCAAAAAAGAAGTATATGGCACTGTTGGTATTGATTCTTTGGCAGGACCTAGTGAAGTGTTGATTATCGCCGATAAACACGCAAATTCGGTTCATGTAGCCGTTGATTTATTGGCACAAGCAGAACACGATCCTATGGCGGCGGCAATTTTAATCACTAATAATCGTGACTTGGCTGAAAAAGTACAGCTAGAAGTAGTACGACAATTAGAAGATCATCCTCGTCGTATTTTAACGGAAAAAGCCATCGCCCATTATGGAGTAATTATTCTCACGGAAAATTTAACCCAAGCCGCCGAATTATCGAACCTATTTGCTCCCGAACACTTAGAATTAGAAGTAGAATCTCCTTGGGAATTAGTAGAATATATCCGTCATGCCGGAGCGATATTTTTAGGAAACTCTACTCCTGAAGCTGTAGGAGACTATTTAGCTGGCCCTAATCATACTTTACCGACATCCGGTGCAGCCCGTTACGCTTCTGCTTTAGGGGTTGAAACTTTTATGAAATATTCTAGCTTAATTGAATATAGCCCTGTAGCTTTACAAAAGGTATCTCAAGCGATTATTGATTTAACCGTTGCCGAAGGTTTACCATCTCACGGCAATTCCGTCAAATATAGAAAAATTAATAATTAGGGGTGCGTCTTAGCTTATTTTGGTGAGGATAAATGGAGGACACTCTTGCACTCTTGCAATGGGCAAATTCTAAGATTTTTATAGCCTTCTGATTAACTCAGTAAACCCTAATTATTAAGTGTCAACTATGGTTTCTGCAAAAAATATCTTAATTATCGGTGCAAGTCAAGGCATTGGTAACGGTTTTGTTCAAAAATTAATCAATCAGAGTGATACAGGGCATATTTTTGCTACTTATCGCACAGAAAATACGGCTGAAAATTTATTTTCTTTAAAAAATTTATACCCTCATAAGTTAACTACCATTACCGTTGATGTCACCCATGAAAATGAGATTCAACAAGCCGTTACCATCATTAAATCTCACGTTAATAAGTTACATTTAGTGATTAACTGTGTCGGAATTTTACATGAAGGAGAATTACAACCTGAAAAAAGTTTAAAACATCTTAACACTGATAATTTATGGCGTTATTTTCAAGTTAATACGATTCCGACAGGTATATGGGGAAAACATTTACAACCTTTATTTAAACACTCAGAATCCAGTATTTTTGCCATTATTTCCGCTAAAGTTGGTAGTATTGAAGATAATAAATTAGGCGGCTGGTATGGCTATCGTACTTCAAAAGCAGCTTTAAATATGTTAATTAAAAATATGGCGATCGAATATAGTAGAGTTAGTAAAAATACCATCGTTATTGCCTTACATCCGGGTACAACTAATACTAAATTATCAACGCCTTTTCAAAAAAATGTACTTCCGGAAAAACTCTTTTCTGTTAACCGTTGTACTCAACAATTATTATCAGTAATTAATAATGTGACTATTAATGATAATGGTAAATTTTTTAGTTGGGATGGTAGTAATCTTCCTTGGTAATTATTCTCGTGTTTTTTTTACAAATGCTATCTAATTTTTATACCTAAAATTGAGGATATGCTTGTTCTAGTTTAAGTATAAAATCATCTTCTAAATGTCCAATAATTTTATTAATTCTTGACTTATCTATTACTCTAATTTGCTCACATAAAATAACTGAATCTTCTTTTAAACCTCCAGTATTAGCTGGTACAAAAACATGAGATGCTAAAATAATTGTTCTGATTTTTGATGTCAAAGGAACAATAATTGTATGAGGACTAACTTTATTTGCTTGATCTATTTGTACTATAATAACTGGTCTAATTCCTGCTTGTTCTGTTCCCTTAACTGGATTAAGATCACATAATACAATATCTCCTCGCCTTAAATCTACCACTTAATTTCTCCTTTAGCTAATCTATCTTCATAATCTTCTAAACTAGGAAGATAATCACCAAAATCAGATTCAACAATTTCTAAATATTCTTTAATATTTTCTTCTTGTTCTTCATAATTACTCAATAATCTTCTTTTTTCTAATTGCTCAAATAATAAATATCTTTCTTCACCAGAAAGAGACTCAATAAATTCCACAATTTTATTAATAGTATTATTCATTAGACATCTCCTAATTATTTAATAATTTTTTAACATCCCTGATACCTTCTAATTTTGAATCACGATTTCACTATGGTTTTTAGTTAACGATGATGTCAATTTATAAATATTATGAATAAAAAATAAATTTGTTTTTTATTATAACAATATTTCTCCTTTTGTATTATGAATCAAAAATTAAGTTTAGGTACAAGACTTTTTTTATCCCATTTAGCAGTAATGATGGTAGGTTTAGGTACTTTTGTTTTTATCGCCAAATTTTCCTCTCCTCAATTTTTTATGGTACGATTAGAACAACTAGAAAAAAAGGGTTTTATGACAGTAAGATCAGCTAAAACTTTTTTAATAGAAGGATTTGAGATAGCATGGAATCGTAGCACTTTTTGGTCATTAATTATCGGTAGTGGTACGGCAGGATTTTTAAGTTATTGTTTAAGTCGGAGAATTATGCAACCCCTCGACAAGATGAAAGACATAACCCAAAATTTTGCCCAAGGAGATTGGGAAGAAAGAATGCCTGAAAGTGATATTCCTGAATTAAATCAACTTAGTGCTAGTTTTAATCGTATGGCTAGTGGTTTAGAAGATGTAGAAATCAGACGCAGAGAATTAGTTAGTGATTTAACCCACGAATTACGCACTCCTTTAACGGTAGTGAGAGGATATTTAGAAGAATTAGCCACTGGAAACATCGAGGCAACCCCAGAATTATATTTAAGTTTGGTTAATGAAACTAGAAGATTAGAGCGTTTAACCCATGATTTACAAGAATTATCCCAAGCTGAAGCAGGTTATCTTTCGATTAATCCAAAACCCTTTGATTTATACCCTCTTTTACAATCTTTAGTGGAGAGATTTTCTGATCAACTTTTAGATGATGGACCCATTTTTACCATTGATAGTCCTTCTACTTTACCTAAAATAATAGCAGATCGTGATCGAACCCAACAAATTTTAGTGAATCTCATTGGTAATGCCATTCGTTATACAGAAACTGGTACTATCACTATTAAAGCCGAAGTTAAATTTCCTTATCTATGGATAGGGGTGATTGATACTGGCGTGGGTATTTCTGTTGATGATTTGCCTCATGTTTTTGAGCGATTTTGGCGAGCTGATCGTTCCCGTTCGAGTTATTCTGGTGGTAGTGGTATTGGTTTGGCGATCGCTAAAAGATTAGTAGAGTTACAAGGAGGAAGAATAGAGGTAGAAAGTGAAATAAATCAAGGCACAACTTTTCGATTTTCTTTACCTTTATCGAATTAAAATCACAATAAAATAATATGTTAATTAGTTATATAATTGCTTCTTTTTTTCTGGCAAATAGTCAATTATTACCTAATTTTACCGAACTTAAACAAAAGTTAGAAAAGTATAATTTTACCGTTAAAATCGAATCACCTCCCCAAAGAAGTACTTACGGTTTATTAGAGGTAAAAACTCGCACTATTTGGATTAATCCTATAGTTTTTGACTTAGGTATTGCTTTACCAACTCTGATTCATGAAGCAACTCATGCTGCTCAATTATGTGAAGGAAATGGAGAAATTAGAGCCTTAAATTTGAAGTTAACACCACCGAATATTAGTCGCCCTTTTTTTACCCATTATAACGATGGTTTAAGACGACATTTAGAAGCGGAGGCTTATACTATACAAACTCATGCTGATGGTTATAATTTAGTGATTTCTCTACTAGATAAACATTGTCAAAATTAACAATAGTCATCAACCATTATTAGGAAAATAAGGGATAAATCCCTTACTAGGAGCGATTTAAAAATCTAATTTTTTTAGTAATAAATCTATATTAAAATGCTCTTCTATTAAATTTTGTACACATTCCACTTTGATTGTTTCATGTAATCTTACTGTTCCAAAAGCTCGATCCACTATTTCTACGGTGGTAAGGGTATCAAAATCTACCTTTAAAATCGGTATTTCTAAGTCTTCAGCTCGTGCTAAAATAAGTTGCTGAGGAGGAGTATGTCCTGTTAAAATTAGGCAGTTTGTAGAGCTTTCTAGTGCCGCTAGTTGTAAATCCGTGCGATCGCTTCCTGTAATTACTGCCATATTCTGCCTTTGACGGAAATATTCAAGGGCGGAGTTGACATTCATTGCACCAACAGTAAGGCTTTCTACCATTAAGTCTAAACGATCTTCACGACATAAAACCTTCGCTTTTAATTGAGAAACTAATTCTCTGACACTAACACTTTGTAAAAGTCTGTCAGTGGGTAACATCCCCAAAATTTCTATATCTTTAGATTGAAAAAAGGGTTTAATGGTATTTTCTAAAATATCTAATTGTTGGTGAGGAATACTGTTAATTAAAACACCGATAAGACGATCTTGAAAAACTTGTTTAGCCTCTAAAATTTGATCAATAATCAACAAAGGTTCATATTTAACTACTAACAATGCAGAAGCATCTATTTTTGCTGTAATTTCTGGTGCGCAAAGATGGAATAAATTTCCTTGAATTAAATTTCCGGCACCTTCCAAGAGAACTAAATCTGCATCAATAGAGGCACAATATTCTACTAATTCATCTTGATAATTATGTTCTTTTTCGATATACTCAATAATGGTTTTTTCGTCAAGTAATAATAAAGGTGATTTTACTTGAGATTCAGATAAGTTTAAAGTTTGACTAATAAATTGTAAATCTTGTTCGTCTCTGAGGCTATCTAACGGATTAAAACAAGTGCCGATGGGTTTACCATAACCTAGTTTAATACCCTTATTTTGCAATTGATGAGCGATACCCAAAATAGTAGCAGATTTACCAGTATATGGTTCACTCGAAGCGATGAATAAATATTTATTTGACATAGTAATTGATGATAGTAAGTTGTGTAGTTTAAATTCGGAAAAATAAAATAGAATATAGCGTTTTTCTGATAAATCAGTTAAATAAGTCTTGCAAAATTAATCGATGCCCTTTACTTTTCTCAAATCTATAATAACAATAGGTTTAAATCTATTGTTATTATAGAATTAATTTTGTCTCAGTACTTATAGCAGAAAGCAGTCATGGAATAATTAGTATTTAAACAGAATCAATTTAACATTTTGTTACGGTAGGCACTCATACAAAAAAAAGAGTCAAGAGGCAAAACAAATATAACTGATTATTAGTAAATATATAATTAATGAGGTAAAGGCAAGGGGCAGTCATCCCTTTGTTAGCAAGATTTATAGAGATCTAACCGTAATGAAAGACGCTATAAAACACCCTTAGAACTAGGTATTTCGTGAATACGACGAGCATCCATTTCTAAAGCCATGCGCATGGCTCTGGCAAAGGCTTTAAAAGTGGCTTCAATGATATGATGAGAGTTAATTCCGTCTAGTTGACGAATATGTAAGGTAATTTGGCTATGATTAACTAACGCCACAAAAAATTCTCTCACTAATTGAGTATCATAGTTACCAACTCTTTGGGTAGGTATTTCTAAGCCATAACTTAAATGTGGTCTGCCTGAAAAATCAAGAATTACTTGAATTAAGGCTTCATCTAAAGGAGCGATAAAATGCCCAAAACGGTTAATTCCTTTGCGATTTCCCACGGCTTTGGCTATTGCTTGTCCTAACGTAATTGCTACATCTTCATTCGTGTGATGATCGTCAATTTCGATGTCTCCCTTAGCTTGAATCTCTAAATCGAATAAACCATGAGAACAAATTTGGTGTAACATATGATCAAGAAAAGGAATCCCCGTGTTAACATTACATTTTCCTTCTCCATCAAGGTTAACTTGTATTTTAATATCCGTTTCTTTGGTGGTGCGACTGACAGAGGCAACACGACTTTGATGGGCGATAGATTCTAAATTAGTCGGTAAAGTAGTAATAATTGACATTATTTAACTTATAGTTTTAATTAAACAAAAAATAAAAGATTATGTCTCAAGATATATCTATCATAATCGTTTTTGAACTTACGGCAATTTTAGCTGGATCAACTCGTGATTGGAGTCGATTTTCAGAGTTAGGAATTTGTTGCATTCCCCAAATAATCTTAGAAGAATTAGAGTTTTTGACAAAAAGGGCTGTTTCCGACACTGAGGAGAAAACCGTAAGAGAATTTTTGCGTTTTTTCCCTAATAGTGATTGGCAAATCAATCAGGGTATGACTCATCATGCCTCTTTAACGGCGACAGAAGGAGAAAATTTGAGTAAAAATGCTCGTTTACAATTGGCGATCGCCGAATCAGTATATTATCTTACCTTAGAAAATCCCCATACATTAATAATATTAGTCGCCAATCAACAGAATTTAAGAGAAGAGTTGGAAAGTATTGAGCAAAATAATTTAGCGACTCTAACTTTAGCTCAATTTACTCAATGGTTACGCACCAAACAAAAACCCGTTAATGTTAGTCAAAAAATTGCCGGTTTAAGTAACGGGAAGATTTCTCCTCTTCCTCCTCCGATAAAGAATATCAATAGTAACGGTAAAACGGGAGATGAAAATCCTCAAAATTATTCACCGAAGGCAAAAGTAAAAAACAAAAATAACACCCCCCATAGCATCATTTCAGGATTATTAGCTATAGGAGGTTTTACTATTACCATTATGGTTGCTTGGTATTTTATTCAACCTAAATCTTTTCAGCAATTTTGGCAAAAAACAGGTTTACCATCCATCAGATTAGAAGACTAGGAGACTCTTAAGACTAGAAGACTAGAAGATTAAAAGACTAGAAGACTAGAAGACTAGAAGATTAAAAGACTAGAAGATTAAAAGACTAGAAGATTAAAAGACTAGAAGATTAAAAGACTAGAAGATTAGAAGATAGGGTGAGAGAAATATTTTTGCTTTCTCATTCTTCATCCTAAATTCTAAATTCTAAATTCTTAATAGTAATCATGTTCTGGTTGCATTTGAGGCATAGCTAATTCAAAATTAGAAGGATCTCGC
>NZ_VRZC01000012.1 GCF_016743215.1 Geminocystis sp. GBBB08 | reverse complement strand
CCATTCCAGCTACCACAATTAGCACATCAGCTTCAGCAATTAAATGACGATGACTTAACAATCGATGAATTCCAGCCACTCCTACATCCCATAATCTTTCTACTTCAAAACCGCATAATTGAGCGGTAATCGCTGATTCTTCCGCTACGGGTAAGTCAGCCGTACCCGCAGTAACGATGGTAATTTTACCCTTATATTTAAGAGAATTTTGCCCAATAGCGGCAATTTTTGCCATAGGATAGTATCGCAAATCTGGAATGTTTTCTTGTAATACTTGTGCTATTTCAGGTTCTAATCTGGTAGCCATGACGATAGATGCTTTTTCTTGCATCACGGGGATAATTTGGATCATTTGTTCTGGGGTTTTTCCTTGACTCCAGATTACTTCAGGAAAACCAGTGCGTAGTTGTCGATGATGATCAATTTTGGCAAAATCTCCTATAGGCTCAAAATCAAGATATTTCAGTTTTTTGATACCCTCTTGGGGGGATATTTTCCCCTCTGCGATGGCTGATAATAGTATTTCTAGGGATTGGCGATCGCTCATTTATTAAATAGGGGTTGCCTCATAGTATTTTTATTTTGATGAGGGTAGCTATTAGCAGTAGGCTATCAGCTTCAATGACCAAAAATCAAATTTTTAGCTTAGTAGTGTTATTGAGTTAATAGTTTATTAACTACTATTTAATTTACCACAACCTATTTCAGATTGCTATAGTTAATTGTTAATTGTTAATTGTTAATTGTTAAGTTATTCTAGTTATTCTGTGCTGAAAAAAAACAAATATTTAGTACAATAGAACTAAAAATCATAAATAAGATATAGGAAAATTGTCGTGAAAATTGTTTGCTCTCAAGTTGATCTTAAGAATAATTTATCGTTAGTTAGTCGTTCTGTGCCAAGTCGTCCGACTCATCCGATTTTAAGTAATGTTTTGTTGGTAGCTGATAAGGCTAAAAATTGTGTCACTCTTACTGGTTTTGATTTAAGTTTAGGTATTCGTTCTAGTTTTTCTGCTGAGGTAGAAGAATCTGGGATGATTACTTTACCTTCAAAGTTTTTAAATGATATAATCTCTCGTTTACCTGATGGTGAGGTTAGTTTATCTTACGACGAAGAAGATCTTGAAGATAACCCTTTAGTTGCTATCGATTCTTTATCGGGTAAATTTCAACTGCGTGGTGTTAGTGGTGATGAGTTTCCAGAATTGCCTACTATTGAGAAAAAAGAATCTTTTTTATTGCCTATCAGTGCTTTAATTGAGGGTTTAAAGGGTACATTATTTTCTGCTAGTACCGATGAAACTAAACAGGTTTTGACAGGGGTACATCTTACTCGTCATTTGAATATTCTTGAATTTGCCGCTACGGACGGACATCGATTAGCAGTAGTAAAAACTACTGAGGAAAGTTCTGATGAAGATACAGAGACTGGGGTTAGTGATGAGCAGAATTTTAGTCTTACTATTCCCTCCCGTGCTTTGAGGGAACTAGAGAAGATGTTATCTTCAGGAAAAGAAAATGAAGCTGTGGCGTTGTATGTTGATAACGGTCAACTTGTGTTTGAATTGGGTAATCAACATTTGACGAGTCGAAAATTAGAAGGTGGTTATCCTAATTATAATCAGTTGATACCGACTAAGTTTGAACGAAAGATGATTGTCGATCGCAAACGGGTTATTGAGGGTTTAGAACGAGTTTCTGTTTTTGCGGATCAAAAGAATAATCTGGTTAAGTTTAAGTTAGATCCTGATAATAATCAAGTCATTTTATCGGTGGAGGCTAAAGAATTAGGTAATGCGAAAGAGTCTTTTTCTGTAGAGATTTATGGAGATGGTGCTTTTGAGATTGGTTTTAATATTAAATATTTGATGGAGGGGTTAAAGGCTTTGTCGGCTAATGAGATTACTTTTCATTTTAATGGTGCAACTCAACCAGTTATTCTTACTCCATTAAGCGGTTTACAAATGACCTATCTCATTATGCCTGTCCAAATTAGGGATTGATATAATATGTTGATAAATAATAAATAATAAGTAATAGGTAATAGGTAATTAGGTAATAGGTAATAGGTATAGCAATAAACGGGTTAGTTAAGACATTCTCAAAATCTATAGTTGTCATTCCGAGCATAGAAAGGAATCTCAAAACGTCCTAATCAACTATTTATCTGTTATGACAAAGGGCTTATAATTTTATAGACAAATATTCAATCAATGAAATTACTTTATTAGCTTAACCAATAAACTAAATAGAATTACTCCTAATCCTTCTTCTCAAATGTGCTACCTTTAATAATAATTTTATCTCTAACTAAGGTAACATCAACCTTACTGCTTAAATCTGCTAAAATAGTAAGATTGATTGTTGTTAATTGTTAACGATTGTTTAATAATTAGAAAGATACTTAATAATTACGTTAATTCGATATACATGGGATACGTTAAACATTCTAACTTCGTTAATCTACTTCAAGAACGCGCGCTTTCACAACCTGACAAGGTTATATTTACTTTCTTAGGCGACGGTGAAGCACAGACAGAAAGTTTAACCTATCAACAATTAGATAATCAAGCAAAAGCCATCGCCCATAATCTTTCTAAGGTTGCCACTAATTTATTAGGTAACAAAGGGGAAGGGGAAAGGGCATTATTATTGTATCAACCCGGTTTAGAATTTATTACGGCTTTTTTAGGGTGTTTATATGCTGGAATCATCGCAACCCCTGCCTATCCTCCCCGTCAAAATCGATCTTTTACTCGTTTAGAGACTATTATTAAGGATGCCGGTGCAGTTTTTGCCCTCACTACAGAATCTTTAAAGCAAAAAATTGAACAAAAATTAACTAAAAATAGCAATATTACTTGTATCCCGACAGATAATATTCCCCTAGAATTAGAACACCATTGGCAACAATCCCCTTATATTCAAGAAGATAATCTCGCTTTTTTACAATATACCAGTGGTTCGACCGGTACGCCTAAAGGAGTTATGGTAAGTCATGGTAACTTGATTCACAATTCTCATTTAATTAGCAGTTGTTTTGAAAATGATAATACAAGTATTGGTTGCTCATGGCTTCCCCCTTATCATGATATGGGCTTAATCGGGGGTATTTTACAGCCAATTTATTCTGCCATCACCACCATTATGATCCCCCCCGTGAGCTTCTTACAACGGCCTATTCGTTGGCTGAGAGCTATTTCTAAGTATAGAATAACTACTACGGGCGGTCCAAATTTTGCTTATGAAATGTGTGTCAATTCTGTTACCGAAAAACAAAAGGCGGATTTAGACTTAAGCAGTTGGAATTTGGCGTTTAGTGGTGCAGAGCCCGTAAGGGCGGAGACTATTGCCAAATTTAGCCAATATTTCGCCGATTGTGGCTTTAAACGGGAGGCTTTTTACCCTTGTTACGGCATGGCAGAGACTACCTTAATTGTTTCGGGGGCAGAAAAAAATCACCCTCCGGTTATCAAAACCTTGTCAGCAGAAGCATTAACTAAAAATACCATCACTGTTGTGGAGGAAAATTCCCCTGATAGTCAAGTATTGGTTAGTAGTGGTAAAATTGCTCAAGATTTGCAGTGTTTGATTGTCAATCCTGATAGTTTAGAAGAATGTTTAGAGAATGAAGTAGGAGAAATTTGGGTAAAGGGTGCGAGTGTCACTCAGGGTTATTGGCAGAGAGAAGAAGCTACTAAAAATACTTTTCAGGCTTATACCAAGGAAGGAAAAGGCACTTTTTTACGCACAGGAGATTTAGGTTTTTTGAGTGAGGGAGAGTTATTTGTGACAGGAAGACTCAAGGATTTAATTATCATTCGAGGTAGAAATCATTATCCTCAAGATATAGAAGAAAGTGTCGCTAGTTGCCATAGAGGTATTAACTCTGAAAGTGGTGCGGCTTTTGCCATTGATGTTAATGATGAAGAGCAATTAGTAGTAATTTTTGAAATTAAGCGCACTTTTTTGACCAAAATCAACCAAGATGCTAGTTTAAAGCAGGAGATTTTTGCAAAAATTCGTCAAATTATCGCCGAAAATCATGAGTTGCAAGTCTATAGTATTGTCTTGTTAAAAACTGGCAGTATTCCCAAAACTTCTAGTGGCAAAATTGCCCGTTATGCTTGTCGTCAGGGATTTTTAGATAACACTTTACAAGTTGTCGCCCACTGGGATATTAATCATCAGCTATCACCAGAGGAAACGAAAAGACTCGGTGATGAAGAAATGACAGAAATAGGAAATGGGGAGATAAGAAGAAAAGAAGATAACGAGATAAGGAGAGAAGGAAATGAGGAGAAAATTAACTACCAATTCTCAAGTTTCAACTCTCAACGGTTAACTATTCAAAATTGGTTAAAGGAAAATATCGCGCAACGCATTGGGGTTAAACCTCAACAAATTGACATCTATCAACCTTTTATTAATTATGGTTTGGATTCCGTGCAAGTTGTAAGATTAACAGCAGAATTGGAAGATTGGTTAGATTCTCGTTTATCTCCTACTCTTGCCTATGATTATCCTAATATTGCCCAATTATCAGAATATTTAGCGGAGGAAAAAACTACCGTTACCCCTATTAATAATAGTCAGAGTCAATTTTCCTTAAATGAAACCAAAATTGCTATTATTGGCATGGCTTGTCGTTTTCCCAAAGCCAATAATTGTGAGGAATATTGGCAACTATTATCTCAAGGGAAGGATGCTATTAGCCAAAGTAATCGTCAAAACTTGCCCTATCTTGGTGGTTATATTAATAATTATGACCAATTCGATCCTCTTTTTTTTGAAATATCCCCTAGAGAAGCTGTAAATATTGATCCGCAACAAAGAATATTACTACAAGTAACCCATGAAGCCTTAGAAAATGCTAACATCACTGTGGAAAGTTTATCTGGTAGTGATACTGGAGTTTTTATCGGTATCAGTAGTTCGGATTATGCTCAGTTACAAGTGAAAAATGGTTGGGATGTAAACGTTTATACCGGCACTGGTAATGCGGCTTCTATTTCCGCTAATAGAATATCTTATAACTATAATTTACTTGGTCCTTCTTTAAGTTTCGATACGGCTTGTTCATCTTCTCTGGTTGCGGTACATTTAGCAGTTAATAGTTTGAAAAATTGTGAGTGTAGTCAAGCCATTGTCGGTGGTGTCAATCTTATTCTCTCTCCTGAATTAACCGAAACTTTTCAAAAGGCGGGGATGATGGCAGAAAATGGCAAGTGTAAAACTTTCTCTGCTGATGCTGATGGTTATGTTAGAGGAGAAGGTTGTGGTGTTATTATTTTGAAACCTCTTGCTCAGGCGATCGCCAATGATGATAATATATTAGCAGTGATTTATGGTTCGGCGATTAATCAAGACGGGCGAAGTAATGGATTAACTGCACCGTCGGGAAAAGCACAACAAAAAGTGATACAATCGGCATGGCAAAATTCAGGGATTAATGCTGATAAAATTAATTATATCGAAGCTCATGGCACTGGTACAGCATTAGGCGATCCGATTGAACTTAATTCCCTCAGTGAGTTATTATACTCTAGTGGTGGGCAGGAATTTTTTACTTATGTAGGTTCTGCAAAAACAAACATCGGACATTTAGAAGCGGCCGCCGGAATAGCAGGATTAATAAAGACAGTTTTGGCATTAAAACATAATATTATCCCTCCTACGATTAATTTTACTAAACTTAATCCTTATATTAATTTAGACAAAAGTCGAGTTAAAATCGCCACAAAATCTATTTCTTGGGAATCTTCCACTCAACCTCGTTATGCAGGAATAAGCTCATTTGGTTTTGGAGGGACAAATGCTCATGTTATTATTGGTGATAAATTACCTCCCTTAATCCCCCTTGATAATCAAGACAAAAGACAAACTTCCTTTAATCCCTCCTTACAATGGGTGAATACAAAAGGAGAAGAAAAAAAAGAAGTTGTTAACAAAAATGAAGGTGAAACTAATTCTCTTCTATCGTCAACAGACAGGAAAAAAGAAAAAGGAGATGGTAATAAACAAAAATCAGGAGACGAAAGTCAGTCATTTTCTTTTGCTAATTCCTCATTATCAACTCTCAACTCTCAATTTTCAACTATTAATCCGAGTTATCATATTCTGACATTATCGGCACAAAGTGAGACAGCTTTAGATGATTTAATTATTCGTTATCAATCTTATTTACAAGAAAAATCTGAGGTTAATTTTGCTGATATTTGTTTTACTGCTAATGTTGGGAGATCGAGTTTTCAATATAAGTTAGCATTAGTAGGTAAGAATCGAGAAGAAATTTTTTCGCAGTTAAAACACCGTCAAAATAGGATAGTTAACTATAATCAACAAATTGCTTTTTTATTTACCGGGCAAGGATCACAGTATAGTAAAATGGGCTATGAGTTATATCAAACTTCCCCGACTTTTAAAAATACCATCGATTATTGTGAGCAAATTTTAAATAACTATCTAGACAAACCAATAACAGAAATTTTATTTGATGGCGAAAATGAAAACTTATTAAATCAGACAATTTATACTCAACCAGCTTTATTTGTCATTGAATATGCCTTAGCAAAATTGTGGTTAACATGGGGCATAAAACCGGCTATAGTTATGGGGCATAGTGTAGGAGAATATGTGGCGGCAACGATAGCTGAAATTTTTAGTTTAGAAGACGCTTTAAAGTTAATTGCTTATCGAGGAAAATTAATTCAAAAGTTACCCCTTGATGGTGGAATGTTATGTTTATTGACTAATGAAGAAAAAGTTAATCAATTAATTGACAAGTTTAATGATCAAGTTGAAATTTCTGTTATCAATGGTGATAATAATATAGTCATCTCTGGTTATCAGCAAATCTTAGATGTTATTGAAAATGAAGCAAGAAAAAATAATATCAAGACGAAAAAATTAACCGTATCCCACGGGTTTCATTCTTTTTTGATGGAGTCAATCTTAGCTGAATTTAGAGAAATCGCCCTTACTGTTGACTATAAGTTACCAAAGTTGCCTATTATTTCTAATGTCACGGGGAATGTTAATCAACAAGAAATTGCTACGGCACAATATTGGGTTGAGCATATCATAAAACCTGTGAGATTTAATCAAAGTTTGGCATATCTACAACAGGAAAATTATCAAGTCTTATTAGAAATTGGGGCGAAGCCTATCCTCTTAGGTATGGCAAAACATTCTTTAAATAATGACGACAATATTTATTTACCTAGTTTGAGGAATAAGGCATCAGACTGGCAAAATTTACTGACAAGTTTAGCCGAGTTATACACTTTAAACATTAAAATTAATTGGGTAAGTTTTTATCAAGATTATCCTCAATTAAAAAAAGTACAACTACCAAATTATCCTTGGCAAAATCAGCGTTATTGGTTAGGAGATAATGAAGATAACAAGGAAGACAATCAAAAATTATCTTTCGATGGGTTGTATAAACTTCATTGGTTAAAAGCAGAAAAGTTAGACGTTAATAATCACACTAAATATAGTTACTTAATTTTCGCTAACAAATCATCTCAAGAAGAAACGTTAGCTAGTCAATTAATCTTTCAAGGAAATCAAGTTTATTTAGTCTATCGGGAAAAAGAATATAAACAAGAAGGTAACAATTATTGGTTAAATCCGAGTAATCCTCAAGATTATCAAAATTTATGGCAAAATATTGAGCAACCTATCGACAAAATAATTTATTTTTGGGGTTTATCTACATTAACGCCAACAGCAA
The DNA here is from genome assembly GCF_016743215.1 of Geminocystis sp. GBBB08. Classification (GTDB taxonomy): domain Bacteria; phylum Cyanobacteriota; class Cyanobacteriia; order Cyanobacteriales; family Cyanobacteriaceae; genus Geminocystis. Next base: position 35,236 of record NZ_VRZC01000012.1, on the reverse strand, counting down.
CTTTAGATTTAGAGGAAACTAATTTTTTAGGCTGTCTTCCCGTCATCTATTTACTACAAAGTTTGGTAATGACTGCATATAAAAGTAAAATTTGGTTAGTGACTCAAAACTCTCAATTAGTTACTACCGATGAAGAAATAAATCCTCAAGGTGGTAGTTTATGGGGAATAGGAAAAGTTATCAACCTTGAGCATCCCGAATATTGGGGGGGTATAATTGACATTGATAATCAGGAAAATTCTTTTCAGTTATCGTTATTATTAACAAAAATTAATGACGATAATGATAACCTTGAAAATATGAGTGCCATTCGAGAAGAAAATATTTACTATCCTCGTTTGCAAAAACAATTTTCTCCTGTTGATAATCAACAACTGGGGTTGCTTAATCAAGATATGATTATTTCTCGCAAAGACGCAAAGACGCAAAGATATTCATATAACATCATACCTAAGATCAGAAATCCTCAAGAATCTTATACTCTAAGAGAAAAATCCCCTCAAGTTTCTATTAATAATGAATCAAGTTATTTAATTACTGGTGGATTAGGTGCCCTAGGTATTCAATGCGCCCGTTGGTTAATTAGTCAAGGGGCAAAAAATTTAATCTTAATATCTCGTCGTCAACCATCCATAACCATTCAACGGCAATTAGATTCTTGGCAGAAACAAGGAATAAAAATTTTGGTGGCTAATGTTGATGTCTCAAACTTAGAAAATTTAAGAGGAATTTTTCAACAAATTTCTTCCTCATTTTTCCCGCCTCTCAAAGGTATCATTCACAGCGCCGGAGTTTTAGCTGATGGAATCTTAACTACTCTTACTGCCGAAAAGTTATCTTCAGTTATGGCAGGAAAAATTCAAGGCGCATGGAATTTACATCTCCTTTCTCTTGATTTATCCTTAGACTTTTTTGTGATGTTTTCTTCTGTCGCTTCTTTGTTAGGTTCAGCAGGACAAAGTAATTATGGTGCGGCAAATGGTTATTTAGATAGTTTTGCTAGTTATCGTCATCGTTTAAATCTTCCTGCTTTAACAATAAATTGGGGTGCCTTTGATGTTGGTATGACAGAATTAAAACAACATTCTCTTTCTGCTGACGGCATTGACTTAATTAATGTCCATGAAGGGATAAACTTATTAGGAGACTTGATTAACTCTTCTTCATGGCAATGGGGAGTAATGAAGATTAATTGGCAAAAATTAGCCCAAAAATTCCCTAATTTATTGACTTATCCTTACTTAAAAGAAATTGTCGCTGATTTTGATGACAAAACTTTCACTAATCAAGGCGTTAACAATCTCTTTACAGAATTAACTCAAGCTGATAATAACGAAAGAGAGATTTTATTAGTTGATTATCTCACAAAAGCGATTGCCAATATTTTACATCTCAACCCGAAGGAAATTAATCCTGATGAAAGTCTTTTAGATTTAGGTATGGATTCTTTGATGATAATGGAAACAATTAACTACCTAAAAACTGACTTACAATTGATATTATACCCTCGTGAATTTTATCAGCGCCCTCGAATTTCAGTATTAGCTAGTTATTTAAGTGAGGAATTTTCTTCAACTCACCTTTTAGAAATAGGAAGACTCGAAGGCAAAGAGACTCAAAAACAAGAAGACTCAAAGACAAAAAGACTTGAAGATAGAAAGACAGGGAAACTCGAAGCGGAAAATAAGTCATTTTCTGTTGCTAATCCTTCACTATCTACTATTAACTATCCACTATCGACTATTAATCCAAAGCCTATTGCTTTTATTTTATCAAGTCCGCGCTCTGGATCAACTCTCTTAAGAGTCATGTTAGCAGGGCATGGGAATTTAGTCTCTCCTCCAGAATTGCATTTATTACCTTTTGTGAATATGCAGGAAAGACAAAAACAATTAGAGACTTCTCATCTCGGAGAGGGATTAATTCGTACTATTATGGATTTAAAAGGAATTTGTGCCCAAGAAAGTGAAGATTTAGTTAATCAATGGGTGAAGGAAAATTTATCTATCTCTGAGTTATATAAAATTTTGCAACAATTAAGCGGTAATCGTCTTTTGGTAGATAAGTCTCCTACCTATGGCATGGCAAAAGAAATTCTTTACCATAGTGAAAAAATGTTTTCCCAAGCAAAATATATACATTTAATTCGTCATCCTTATTCAGTGGTAGAATCTTTTTCCCGTTTACGCATGGATAAATTACTAGGGTTAAGTGACGGCAACCCCTACGAAATTGGTGAGTCTATTTGGCATCAAACCAATCAAAACATTCTCGATTTTACTCGTGGATTAAACCCATCTAAAATCTATCAAGTTTTTTATGAAGACTTAGTGACACAACCGGAAAAAATTATGCAGGAAATGTGTGACTTTTTAGAAGTGCCTTTTTCTGAATCAGTCTTAAATCCTTACGAGGGTGACAGAATGACAGATGGTGTGCGTAGTAAATCTATGTCAGTAGGTGATCCTAATTTTAACACCCGCAGTCACATTGATCCTAAATTAGCTAATCATTGGCGTAAAATTCAGTTGCCTATTTTTCTTCATCCTATCACTGTCAATCTGGCAAAATCTTTTAACTATCAACTACCTCACGAAGCAACAACGGTAAAAATGACAGAAGAATTTATCAATGTCGGAGGGTTAAATCTCTGTGTTTGTCTATGGGGAAATCCCGCAAATCCCCCCATCGTCCTAATACATGGTATCTTAGAACAAGGTTATGCTTGGGAAAAAGTTGCTCAATCTCTTGCTAAACAAAATTATTATATCATCGCTCCTGATTTACGAGGTCATGGAAAATCTGATCATCTTAGTCAAGGTTGCTCTTATAATTTACTAGATTTTGTTGCCGATTTAGACTCTTTAACCACTAAATTAACTGACAAACCTTTTACATTAGTAGGACATTCTTTCGGCTCAATTATTACCGCCGTTTTCACTAATATGCGATCGCCGAAAGTTAGTAATTTAGTATTAGTAGAGCCAGTTTTACCTGTAGAAAACAATAACTATCAAGATTTAAGCAATATCACCAGTCAATTAGACTATCTATTATCACCTCCTTCTTTGCCGATTTTCCCCGATGTGGAAACCGTTGCTAAACGTCTGCAAACCGCCAACCCTGATTTAACCTTCGACTTCGCTTTCAATTTAGCCAAACGTACTACTCGTGCTGTAATCAATGGAGTTACTTTCTCCTATGCACCCCTTTTAACTACTCGCGCTGGTATCGTTAATAGCATTCATCGAGCACAATATTTACAGTTACTATCACAAATCAATATACCTTTAACCATTATATATGGCGATCGCAGTAATTTTAATCGTCAGGAAGATTTAGAGGCACAAAAATTAGCAATGCCTCAAGCTGATATATTTACTATTGAAGGAGGACATAATTTACCCTTAGAAAAACCAATTAATTTAGCGGAAATAATTAGGAATTTAGAATGAGGAATTTAGAATGAGGAATGAGAAATTACCAGCAGGATGCCTATTTTACAACTATAGCAATCCTAAATCATTTGTGAAGAATTAAAGATTAAAAAATAAATCTGTAAATCTTACTATACCTTAAAGCTGACCACTGAAAGCTGATAGCTAACACCTCTTTAAATCTGACAACTCCCATAGGATTATTACATAATTAAAAAAATGTGGTTTAGTAATTTGAAAACTGCTGTAAATTAATGTTTAAATCAGCAAATTTATTCTCTAAATTCTCATTGCGACGCACCCTAATTAAATAGTATCCTTTATTTGTTAACGGGGTACTTTTTTCTTCAAGTTTAGTCATTTGAAACCAACTAACTGGTAAGCTACACCTATCATAAATAGTTACATAAATATCATAATTTTTTAAGGTAAATTCATCTACATTTATCTTTAATAATTCCCCTTTCTCTAAACAATCATAGTAAAATTTAGTATCGGTAGCACCAACAGGTAAAAACTCATTTTTGATAAAAGATTCTGGTAGGTATTTTCTATACTTAAAAATCGTATAAATATAATAGTGAAGGAATAAAAAATAAAAGTTTTTACGGTTGATTAAATAATTATAAAAATTATTACTATTACTAGGTATTTCTAAGGTTGAAGTAAAATTTTCTCCGTCAACTTTGATAGCTGGTAAGACTAATTTTTGATCATAATTATAATACCTCAAACCGATGGAATATTTTCCTTTTTTTAACTTTATTGAATGCCAATCATCTTGGGAATTAACTTGATTAGACTCAATGGTAGTTATCGTTTCATACTTAGGAAAATTATAAAAAATTGCGATCCAAGATTGACAAGAATTATTAGCAGATTTTAAGTCAATTGTCAAGGAATTATTCACAGAAAAAGGCCCTAATGTACCAATAATAGCATGGGTATTCCAACGAGGAGCTTTTGTCATTAATACTCCTAAATTGAGGTTAGAAGATACTAATTCATTATCAATAACTCGCCACTGTTTTGATTTTTTTTGGTTTAAACTAAGGTAGATAGTATATAAATTACCGATCAAAAATTTATTAATCTTAGCAAAGATAAACGATAATAAAGCGATAGGAATTTCTATCATAAGAATAGTTAATAGTTAATAGTAGTAAAACAGGCATCCTGCTGGTAATTTCTCATTCCTGATTCCTGATTCCTGATTCCTGATTCTAAATTCCTAAAATGCCTGTATGTTTTTATATTCTACTTGTTTTGCATTTGCCGCCTCCCCACAAGTGCGAGGGGTAGGGAAAATTTTATCAGGATTTGCCAAGCCTTTAGGGTTAAAACTGCTTCTCACATATTGCATGGTTTCTAAATCAGTTTCCGTAAACATATCACTCATATAACATTTTTTATCACTACCAATACCATGCTCTCCTGAAATACTACCTCCTACTCTCACACATAACTTAAGAATTTCTCCCCCTAATTCTTCTACTTTTGCAAAAGAGCCCTCAACGGCATTATCATATAAAATCAGAGGATGTAAGTTACCATCTCCCGCATGAAAAACGTTAGCAATACGATAGCCAAATTGTTCACCTAAAGCATTTATTTCCCCTAACACTTGAGATAATTTTGATCGAGGTACGACTCCATCTTGTACAAAATAATCGGGACTAATTTTACCCATAGCCGCAAAAGCTGCCTTTCTTCCTTTCCACAATTTTAAACGAGTAGGCACATCAGAAGCTGAAGTAACATTTCTTGCACCACAAGCCCGACAAATAGCATCTACTTTTTTCTTGTTAGTATCAACCTCTACCTGTAAACCGTCTAATTCTACCAATAAAATGGCTTGGGCATCCCTTGGATAACAATTAGTAGCGACAACATCTTCTACCGCATTGATACTAAAATTGTCCATTATCTCCATACCTGCCGGAATAATCCCAGCACTAATAATCTCGGCTACAGCACTTCCTGCTTCTTCAATACTCTTAAAATCTGCTAAAACAACACAGATAGCATCAGGAGTTTTGAGAATTTTTAAGGTAATCTCCGTTGCAATACCTAGAGTGCCTTCTGAGCCTACAAATAAGCCTGTTAAGTCAAATCCGGGCATTTCTGGCACTTTACCCCCTATTTTCAATATATCACCTTCGGCAGTGACTATAGTTAAGCCTAAAACGTGATTAGTAGTTGTACCATATTTTAAACAGTGTACACCTCCAGAATTTTCGGCTACATTACCACCAATAGAACATATTATTTGACTAGAAGGATCAGGTGCATAATAAAATCCTGCACCATTAACTGCCTGTGTTACCCAATTATTAATAATACCGGGTTGCACCACAATTCTTTGATTATTATAGTCAACATCCAAAATTTGACGCATTCTAGCGGTAACGATTAACAAGCAATCTTCTACGGGTAACGCCCCACCTGATAAACCTGTACCAGCACCTCTAGCAACCCATTTTATTTCGTATTTATTACATATTTTGACAATTTCGGCTACTTCTTCGGTAGTTTTCGGTAATGTTACTAATGCTGGGCGTTGACGATATTGGGTTAAACCATCACATTCGTAGGTTAAAAGTTCGTCTTTACGTTTGATTATGCCATTTTTACCTAATATTACTTCTAATTCTTTGATAATAGGTTGCCATTTATTAGGGATACTGGTTGAAAACATGGTAAATAATTAATAATTAATAATTAACAATAAACAATAAACTATCGTAATCCTCAATCACTATTATTTATAAATTTCGGTGAGTAAAATGTTTAGGATTATTCCCCGTATAGGTTGACGCAATTTGTCCATTTCCCATTAATTTATACTTGTAGGTAACAAGTCCTTCTAACCCCACAGGGCCTCTGGGAGGCATTTTTTGAGTACTTATACCTACTTCAGCCCCAAAACCATAACGAAAACCATCGGCGAAACGGGTAGAACAATTATGATATACTCCTGCTGAATCTACTTTATTCATGAAAATTTCTGCATTGCTTTGATTATTAGTGACGATAGCATCGGTATGTTTTGAGCCATAATAGTTAATATGTTCGATCGCCTCTCTTAAATCGTGAACAATTTTAATTGCTAAAATCAAATCACTGTATTCTGTGTGCCAATCTTCTTCCGTTGCCGTTTTACAGTTGATAATTTTTTGGGTGTCTTCATCTCCTCTTAACTCAACACCTTTTTTTGTCAAGGCTTGAGCTATCGTTGGTAAAAATTTATTGGCGATCGCCTTGTGAACTAATAAAGTTTCTATAGCATTACAGGCGGCAGGATATTGAGTTTTTGCGTCAACAGTAATATCAACTGCTTGGGATAAATCAGCGTCAGAGTCAATAAATAAGTGACAGATACCATCTGCATGACCTAAAACAGGTATTTTGGTGTTATCTTGTACATAACGGACAAATTCATTAGAGCCTCGGGGTATAATCAAATCTACATACTCATCCAATGCCAACAATCCCTTAATTTCTTCTCTGGTAGTTAACAGTTGTATCGCATTAGGGTTAACTGCTGTTTTTTTGAGGGTTTCTTGAATAATTTTAACTAAAGTTGTACAAGTTTGTAAGGCTTCTTTTCCCCCTTTTAAAATAACGCCGTTACCTGATTTAATGGCTAAACTGGTAATCTGAATTAAAGCATCGGGGCGTGCTTCAAAAATTACCCCTAAAACACCTAAAGGGCAACTAATTCGATGTAAGATTAAACCCTCATCTAACTCTCTTTTTAAGGATACCATACCAATAGGATCAGCTAATTTTGCCACATCTGTGACACCTGCGATCGCACTTTTTAACTTAGATTCGCCTAATTTTAAACGGGCATAGAGGGCATTAGAAATTATCCCTTCAGAGGCATTAAGATCGGCTTGATTAGCTGTAATAATCTCATTTTGATGTTTTTCAAGGGCAGAGGCGATGGCTTCTAAGGCTTCATTTCTCGCCGTCTCAGATAATATTGATAATTCCCGGGCCGCAATTTGAGTTTGTTGAGCAATAATATGTAAATCAGACATATATATAATTAACAATAAATAATAAGTTAACAAGATATTATAAATCTTTAACTATTATTTTATTTCTAATGATGAATTTTTCATCAACACTTAGATCCGTTAGTTATGATGGCTTATAATTTTGATGACAATAAGGATTTATTAACTCAAATCTTAACTTTAAATTTGGCGATCGCTGATTATAAAAATTAACAACAGTATTAGATTCTATTTAACTTTTAGAACTAACGGTTAAGAACATTATTCAACAAGATAACTAAACCAACTATTTAGACTGTCTAATTGTTGACTAGCTTTCATCGCTCCTAAACCTCTCACAATTACCTTATTTTTAGCGTAAAGAAAGCGATTGCGTAAATGAGGTGGCAATTTTTCATTGAATAATAACCAAGCAGGTTCTTGCATTGGTGTTTCAAGAATTAGATTTTGTTTACCTTCAAGTTTGATGCGTGAAAAACCGATAGATTTTGCTTTTAATTTTAATTCGGCTACCTTTAATAATTGTTTCGCTGGTTCAGGAATTTCGCCATATCTATCTTTCCAGTCATCTTCAATTTCCTTAATTTCTCGATGACTAGAGACAGTTGCGATCGCACGGTAAGCATCCATTTTTTGCTCTAAATCAGGAATATAACGATTAGGGATTAAAGCAGTGAGGGTTAAATCGATTTGACACTCTTCCACCGTAGGAATTTCCTGCCCTTGAATTTCGTTAATGGCTTCTTTTAACAACTCAGAATACATCTCAAAACCGATAGCCTCCATTTGCCCCGATTGCTCTGCACCAAGCAGACTACCCACTCCACGAATTTCCATATCGCGCATAGCTAAATGATAACCTGAACCCAGTTGAGAAAACTCCTGTAACGCTCGTAATCTTTTTCGAGCCACATCGGATAAAATTTCGTTTTCGGGATACAATAACCAAGCATGAGCTTGAATACCAGAACGTCCTACTCTCCCCCTAAGCTGATATAATTGGGCTAATCCAAATTTTTGGGCATCTTCCACAATGATGGTGTTAACCCTAGGAATATCTAAGCCCGACTCAATGATAGTCGTACATATTAATAAATCTGCATCACCATTATTGAAACCTAACATTGTCGCCTCTAATTCACCTTGTGGCATTTGTCCATGAGCAATGGCTATGCTTAAACTAGGAATCATAGACTGAAGTCTATTAATAATTTGTTCCATACCTTCGATACGAGGTAAAACGTAAAAAATTTGTCCTCCTCTGTCTAATTCATTCCGAATAGCTGTACGAATCACTGCCTGATTAAAAGGCATAATATGAGTTTTGATAGGGCGACGACTCGGAGGAGGAGTGTTAATTAAACTCATTTCTCGCACACCAGAAATGGACATATAAAGAGTACGAGGAATAGGAGTTGCACTGAGAGTTAAAACATCAATAGTGCTTTTCATTGCCTTAATTTTCTCTTTTTGATTAACTCCAAATCTTTGCTCTTCATCTACCACTAGTAACCCTAAATCTTTATACTTAATTTTGCCATTTAAAACTCCTTGAGTACCGACAACAATATCTAATTCTCCCGTAGCTAATTTTTGGATAATTTCTTTTTTTTCAGACTCTGTGCGGAAGCGATTTAATAAACCGATATTAATAGGATAAGGTGCAAATCTTTCTAATAGAGTATGATAATGTTGTTGAGATAAAATTGTTGTTGGGGCGATAAAAACTACTTGTTTATTACCTGCTGTTACCATCTTAAAAATTGCTCTAATTGCTACCTCCGTTTTACCAAAACCTACGTCACCACAAACTAATCTATCCATAGGTCGATCGCTTTCTAAATCTTTTTTTACATCCTGAATTGCCTTTAATTGATCAGAAGTTGGTTGATAGGGAAAAGAGTCTTCTAACTCTAATTGCCAAGGGGTATCTTCAGGACAAGAATAGCCTTTTAACTCCGCTCTGTTTGCATATAATTTAACTAAGTCGATCGCTAATTTTTTGAGAGATTTTCTCACTTTATTTTTGACATTTTCCCACTCTCTGCCAGACATTTTATTTAATGGAGGTGGAGCTTCTCCTGTATGTCTATAGCGTGATACTAATTCTAAACTATCCGCTGGAACTCTTAATAAGCCATCACTATATTTAATAACTAAATACTCTCGACTTTCATAAATTTCTAACTCTAAAAACTTTCCTATTCCGTGATATTTATGAACAATAAAATCATTAGCTCTTAACTTGTTTAAATCTACTTGTTTTGATGCCGCTTGACGACGTTTTCTGATATAAGTAGGACTAGCTAAATTATGTTGTCCAAAAAACTCTTTATCTGTAACAACAGCAATGCGAAAAGTAGGTAAAATAAACCCTTCTAATTCTGCTTGTCCTGAGTATTTTAAAGCAGTAGAAATATTTTGACGATGGAGTTTTTCAATCATACCAAAATCAAGAGGATTTGCCATAAATTGGGCCGGGCAATCATGTTCTTGTAATAGGGCAACTGATCGAGAAGGTTGAGCCGAAATTAACCATTTATTATACTTACTTAAATTAATAGTATTATAAATCTCTTTTTTACCCCTTAATATTTCTGCCAATTTCGCAAATTGATGAGGAGATACTGGTAAAAGGCGAGAGGATAAATTAATAGTAGGAGTTGGGTTTTCGTGAATTTCTAAAGCTATTTCTGACAAATGAATTTGTGGATATTTAATTAACTCTAAAGATGCCTGAAAATCTCGATGAATTTTTGTTTTTGCTAAATCTATTGACAGGCAAGACATTCCTTTCACTGTGTTTTTTTCTTCTAAATTATTCCCCGCTTCGGAAAGGAGGTTAGGAGGAATTTTTTGAGCTAATTCATTCATTAATTGCCATTTTTCGGCGGCTTGTTCTACCCAAATATGGCTATGGGCTTGACACTGTTCTAACTCGTCAATAGCCACTATCGTATTATTAGGAAAATAGTCTAAAATTGAGGCAACTTGACCTTTTTTACCATTAAAAGCCAACCCCAAAAACCGAGTCATACCTTCGGGATAAATACTATTTTCTAAATTTTCTTGCTCTAAAGTGCTAATATATGGTTTAATAATTTCTAAGCTAGGCAAATTATGACTAATTATACTAATCCATGTGCTAGGAGTCAAAGTTAACTCTTCAATTTTATCTAAACTTCGTTGGGATACAGGATCAAATTCTCTGATAGACTCTAATTCATCTCCGAAAAATTCTAATCTGACGGGTAATTCGGCTGAAACGGGGAAAATATCGATTAAATCTCCCCTTCTACTCCATTGTCCTTCAATTTCTACTAAATTAACCCTTTCATAGCCCATTTTTGCTAAGGTTAAATCTATCCCTTTACTCTCAAAAGTCATCCCCTTGTCCAAGTTTAAGCAATAGTCTGCAAACACTGATAAAGGTGGTAAATGAGGTTGTAAGGCTTTTTCTGTGGTGACGACGGCAAGGGGTGAACTTGTAACATCTCGATTAATTAGACTTGAAAGGGTCTGCATCTGCCCCCAAACCATCTCAGATTCGCTATTAAAAGGCTCATAAGGTGTTGCTTCAGAGGTTGGATAAAACAAAACTCGTTTCCAACCCATAACTTCAATATTCGCCATCCAACGAGCTGCTTCTTCTAGGGTAGCACAAACTACAAGTAAGTTTTTCTTTTCTTCTTGGGCAATGGCTGAAGTAACTAAGCCCTTGGGTAATCGAGCAACGCCTTGTAAATTCAGCTTTTGACTGGTGTTAAGTCTCTGGATTAATTCTGTAGTTAAAGGAGATTTGGCGATTAATCGAATAACAGAATTGAACATAAAGAAGCTTAAGTTTAGAAATGCTATTATGAATTCTGATTATATCTCACTTTCATTGTGGATTCATGGGGAGTTTGATCATGCTTGGGGATTGCTTCATACCTCGCAATGGCAGGATGAGGAGAGTTAAATTTTATCTCGGAAAATCCAAAATACTGAAGTAATAAAACCCGTTAAAAGTACGATTGCAATCTGTTTCCAATTTCTTAACTCTCCTATTTTTTCCGATAAGTCAGCAGTTTTATCTATGGAAGGTTTCCAGTCATTTAACCGAGTTTGTACTTCTGTTTGATTAATTCTTAGCTCAGTTATCTTTTCATCTATTTGATTAAAACGAGTTTCCACTTGGTTAAAGCGATTCTTTACTTGGTTAAAACGATTCTCTACTTGATCAAAACGTTCATTTATCCGATAATCCATCAGTGAGATTAGAAGATATTAGGGTATTGATGTTAAGATTGCTTCGTGCCTCGCAATGACTGGATAATAGGGAGTTCGATCGCGTAGCACCACTTTTAGTGATCGATTGTGGGAGGGTTCGATCGCAGTATGAAGATATTTAGTCTTAGTTTTGGGGATTAACAGCTTTTTTTACCATCTCTAGGGGTTATAATCCATAAAGCGATGTCTTTTTTTTGTTTTTTAAAAGATTGTTTTTTACACTAATTAATTTGCCAATACAATCCATAATCTGCTCGGCTTGAACATGATTACGGTAAACTTCTATTAAACAAGTTGTTTGTGCAATTTTCCCTAATAATCCTAATGTGTCGGGTGTTGTCGGTATTCATTTATTAGGAATAAAAAGAATGTTGAGTTTCTGAATTAATTCTGTAGTTTTTTTTTTAAAAGCGATCGCCGTTTGAATTGGTTTAAACAAAGTGCAACTTCAAAATTTCACCTCAAATATAAGTTAGATTCAAAAATGATCCCTGACTCTGATACACTTTTCCTTAACGACTTTTTATTAATTTAGATACCAATAAAATTAATTACATATCTTTGGAGGATATAAATGTTAGAGACAACACTCGGTTTAGAGATTATTGAAGTGGTAGAACAAGCGGCGATCGCTTCGGCAAAATGGATGGGAAAAGGCGAAAAAAATATTGCCGATGAAGTAGCTGTAGAAGCTATGCGGGAAAGAATGAATAAAATTAATATGCGTGGTAGAATCGTCATCGGTGAGGGAGAAAGAGATGATGCTCCCATGCTTTATATTGGAGAAGAAGTAGGTATCTGTACCAAACCTGATGCTGCTAATTTTTGTAATATTAATGAATTAATAGAAATTGATATTGCGGTAGATCCTTGCGAAGGTACTAACCTTGTAGCATATGGTCAAAATGGTTCAATGGCAGTATTAGCTATTTCTGAAAAAGGCGGATTATTTGCTGCACCTGACTTCTACATGAAAAAATTGGCTGCACCTCCTGCCGCTAAAGGTCATGTTGATATTAACAAATCAGCTACAGAAAACCTCAAAATTATTGCTGAGTGTATGAATCGTAGTATTGAAGAATTAGTAGTTGTCGTTATGGATCGTTCACGTCATAATGACTTAGTCAAAGAAATCCGTCAAGCAGGTGCAAGAGTCCGTTTAATCAGTGATGGAGACGTTTCTGCTGCTATTTCTTGTGCCTTCTCTGGTAGTAATATTCATGCTTTGATGGGTATTGGTGCTGCCCCTGAAGGAGTTATTTCCGCTGCGGCAATGCGCTGTTTAGGTGGACATTTCCAAGGACAATTAATCTATGATCCTGAAATAGTACAAACTGGTTTAATCGGCGAAAGCAAAGAAAGTAATCTTGAGCGTTTACGCAGTATGGGTATTAATAATCCCGACAAAGTTTATGAGACTGAAGAACTAGCTTCTGGTGAAACAGTGTTATTTGCGGCTTGTGGTATTACCCCCGGTACTTTAATGGAAGGTGTACGCTTCTTTCATGGTGGTGCGAGAACACAAAGTTTAGTTATTTCTACTCAGTCTAGCACTGCTCGTTTTGTGGATACTATTCATATGTTCGATAAACCCAAAACTATTCAATTAAAATAGTTAATTCCCCAAAATTAAGAAGTTAACTTAAATCTCTCTAAAAAAAAGCAGAGGTTTGCGATTAGATAAGTTGAAAAACAAATCTACTAATAAACCTCTCCAAAATTAATACAAGTCTTGTCCTATAATTAATTCCTAATTTATTATTCCTAATTAATATCTAGCTTAATTGTGCTAAAGTTTCTTTTAATGCAGCTAAAGCACTGAAAACATCTCTTTCCGATACAAAACCTAAATGACCCATACGGAAAATTTTACCACTGAGATGATCTTGTCCTCCGGCTAAGGCAATATCAAATCTTTTACGCATGGTTGAGCGAATTGCTTCCGCATCATGTTTGTCTGGTATTACTGCTGTGATAGCTAACGCCGCTGCTTCATCACTGGCAAATAAAGGTAAACCTAACGCTTTAACACCTTCACGGGTAATTTTAGTTAAGAGTTTATGGCGATCGAATATATTTTGTAAGCCTTCTTCTTGCATCATTTGTAAGGATGCTTGTAACGCAAACATCAAATTAATGGGGGGAGTAAAAGGGGAGCTATTTTTAGCGTTGGCTTTCTTATAAGGTGCTAAATCTAAGTAAAATTTAGGTAAAGTTGCTGTTTTGTAGGCTTCCCATGCTTTCTCACTCACCGCCACAAAACCTAATCCGGGAGGAATCATGTAGCCTTTTTGTGAACCAGAAGCAACCACATCTAAACCCCATTCATCCATCGGCACATTTACTGCTCCTAAACTGGTGACAGCATCAACAATAATAAGGGCTTCACCATGAGCTTTAACGTGTTTATTGATGGTTTCTAAATCATTTAAAACCCCTGTGGAAGTCTCAGAATGAGTGATAATTACGGCTTTGATTTTTTTCTGTGTATCCGCTTCTAATTTAGCCCTAAAATCTTCAGGATTGAGTTGTTTACCCCATTGGGCAGTAACTTCTTCTACCTCTAAACCAAAAGCACGACTCAAAATCGCCCATCTTTCACCAAATTTACCATTATTTCCCACTAAAACTTGATCACCAGCACTTAAGAAATTGATTATACCCGCTTCCATCGCTCCAGTACCTGATGCACATAAAGTCAAAACTTCATTTTTTGTTTGATGTAACCATTTTAAATTCTCGTTTAATTCGCCGATAATTTTACTAAAATCACCGCTACGATGCCCCATAGGGTGTTTTGCCATAGCTAATAACACTCTCTCTGGTACAGGTGTAGGACCAGGAATCATCAACATTAATTTATCTTGCATCTTTTTTATTTTTAATTACAGTAAATAATTATCAGTGAATAGTGAACAAATAACAATCTGGTTTTAGGTTGCAGGTTTTAGGTTGCAGGTTTTAGGTTGCAGATTTAATTCCTAATTCCTAATTCCTAATTCCTAATTCTTCATTCCTCATTAACTTGCGATATATTCTTCAACAACTTCTTTCCGTTTACGAAGTTTAGTTAAGGCTTCCCTCTCAATTTGTCTAACTCTTTCACGGGAAATTTTCAGAATTTCACCAATTTTTGACAAAGTTAAAGGTTTACCATCATCCAAACCATAACGTAATCTAATAACATCTTGTTGTTGTTGAGTTAATTCCGACATCATACGATTTAAGTCAAACTGAAGACATGAGTAATCAGTGAAGTCATCTGGTGACTGTCCTTTATCTTCTAATAACTCTCCTAATTCCGTGTCATTGTTATCCCCTACTTTCAAGTCTAAGGATAAGGGTTGACGAGCTCTACCTAAATATTCTCTGACTTGCTCTGTAGTTAATTCTAAGGCTTCTGATAACTCTGCAATGGTAGCAGGGCGCCCTTTTTCTTCTGATAATTTACGTTGAGTTTGACGAATTTTATTTAATTTTTCTGTAATGTGTAAAGGTAAACGGATAGCACGGCTTTTTTCAGCGATCGCTCTTGTAATCGCTTGACGTATCCACCAATAAGCATAGGTAGAGAAACGATAACCCTTAGTCGGATCAAATTTTTCGACACCTCTTTGCATTCCAATTGTACCTTCTTGGATTAAATCTAATAAGTCTAAATTGCGTTTGAGATATTTTTTAGCAATGGATACCACAAGACGCAAATTAGCTTCCACCATTTTACGCTTGGCTTTTTCTCCTTGACTAATTTTTAGATCTAAATTTTTTTCAGAAATTTTGGCATCTTTTGCCCATTCAGTTTTTGAAGGCTCACGTTCTAGTTTTTTTTTCAAAGTTTCCCGTTTTTTTTCGAGGATAACTAACTCTTGAATTTGTTTAGATAAAATAATTTCTTCCTCTTGACTTAACAAAGGAATGCGTCCGATTTCTTTCAAATAAACACGGATTGTATCAATATTTTTGGGTAAGGGTTGCATAAGACAATATATATTTCTAGCTGATTAATTAATAATATTAGGGACTTAAAATTATACAGAATAACGTGTAAAGGTCAGCAAATTTTGGGACTTTTATGAGTAAAATAGTCTATTTGCGAATAGTCAACCTTGTCTAACTCGGATTAGTTACGGCATAATAGTAAAGTTAACCTTCCATAATCATAGAGCATAGATTTAAGTTTTGTAAAACTTTTTTTTGACTCCTTGCCTGATTCTTGATTTAATTAGAGTTTGGGTAAAAATAATAAATGTGTTCTATTATACAGAAAATCAGCAATCTTAAATTAAACTCCCCAAAACTGTTTCATTCTCAAAGGTTAAATCATATTTTTATTGCTCATTACTATTAACTCACCTCAAACCGAAGTTCAAGGCTTACAACGAACGTTAAGTAAGTAAGCTAAATTAATTGTGGATTTTCCTTTTCTCAAATCCATAGTCACAAGGGGTAACAAAGGGTAACAAGGGGATAGGAGCCCCTTGCCTTGCCTATATACAATTAATTTTGCATGAGTACTCATTTAAAGATAACTTTGAGTTTTCCCCAAATTAAAGCACATTTATTCTTAATTGTTTATTAGGCATCTCCGATAATTCTCATTCAGAAGGGCTAAAGCCCTGTACGGGCATAATACCCAACTGCCCCTAGTCGCCTATATAAATATTTTACGGAGATGTCTGTTAATTTCGTGAAGCTAAATTTCATCCCATCCAGAAACTCCCGACGACATCATATAACTGGTGACACTGGCTTCAAAAAAATTGGCTTTAGTATTACCTTCTTTCTTGGTATCAGAAAATTTTTCGAGATGAGTGTAAGGACTTTTGCTATACTGGGCACCTGTATAAAGAGGATCTAAACCGATCGCCCGTAAACGAGTATTAGCAAGGTATTTAGTATAACGCTCAGTGCTAGATTCAGTGATACCTAAGATGTTATTGCCGACAATATGATTTGTCCATTTACATTCATGCTCTACAGCAGTATTAAACATTTCATAAATATATTCTAAAGAATAATCAAAAGTTTGCATCGCTTCAGGAATTAATTTTTGATATAATCTCACATGACTTAATTCATCACGATTAATCATTTTAAATATATCAGCAGAACCCGGCATTAACATTCTAGCAGCTAAATTATAAAAATAAATAAAGCCATTATAAAAGTATAAACCTTCTAATAAATAATCACTTAAAAGGGCAATAAAATAATTTTCTTTGGTGGGATTATCAATATATTTTTGATAGAAACCAGCAATAAATTCACATCTAGCAGATAAAACTTTATCAGTCCGCCAAAAATCATAAACTTTGTCTCTTTTATCACTAGGAATAATCGTCTCAATCATATATTGATAAGCGTGATTGTGCATCCCCTCCTGAGATATTTGTTCCGCCATACAAAGACTAATTTCAGGGGCAGTAATGGCACTTTTTAAGTGAGGAATATTGCAAGTTTGAACGGAGTCTAAAAAGGTTAAATAAGATAAAATTCCTTCAAAGGCACGACGCTCATCATTGGTTAAATTCCAATAATCAGTTACATCTTGTGTTATATCTAGTTTTTGAGGTCATTTCTGTTCAGTTAAGATCGCTACTCCTAACTCGCTTTGTTCAAGCTGCCATAAGTCACCTTATGGATCGGACTATATCATCATCCTTTACTGGTATAAAGGAGTCCCCCGCTTCGACAGTCCATCGCTTACTGCCTACTCTACTGATATTTAATCAGCCTGATTCTAAATTAATATCAATTTTATAATCAAAACATCCAACTTTTTCAACATATGGCTTGATAAGTTGGATAAATTTTCGACTTTCTGAAGTACCACAACGAATACTAAATTTACCTTTATTCCTTTTAACAGTGAAATTTATATTTAGCTTGGTTTTGAACCAATCAATTATTTCATTAGCTTTTTCTTCTGAATTAAAGTAAGTAGATAAAACCAACTCATAGGCATGGATTTTTCCATTTCTTTTTTTTTTAATCAAAGAACCATCATCCATATACCAAATTGCCAATCCAATTACTCCAATTCTATTCAGAATTTTTGGAGTTATTTTTTCCTGCTTATACAAATATGGTTTTATTTGCTTAAGAAAAGTTAATCTTTTTGTATTAAATCTATAAGCAACATAGCCATTATTTATAAAGCGAGAAATTTTCCCACTAATATTTTTGATTAGTTCATGTTTCCAATCCAAATATTGCTTTTGTTTTTCACAATGAACTATAAAAAGACAACCATTGTTAATATTACCGTCACCAATAGCCATTGCTAGAATAAGATTTCTAGTTTCTTTTGTGAGTTTCATTTTTTTTAACTACACGTTGGTAGCTTTAAATTAGAATCAGTTTTAGTCTCTACACCTTCTGTCATTTGTAACAGCTTGGCACGGTATTGTCTATTAAAAAGAGTTTCACCGTTTTCAAGGGATTTAAACTGGACTACCTAGTTAATCCAAAAATTTTCTCTCATTTGCTGATACAATCCGATGGCCCATGAATAGCGAACATCATTGAGTTGCATTAAGTTTGTCGTATTTCCGAACCAGATCGTCCGATTCTCAATGCGATCATCACCTCCCGGATTAAAAATAGGAGTAAGAGGCATTCTTTGGTTACTTCCGTTAAATGTAGCTACCATAAAATAAAAAAATGTGAAATAATTGCAGTGCAAATTATGATTATAACGATTTAGAGGATTATTGTTTTTGTATTTTTTTAATAGTTTTTATTGTTGTACTTAATAATATAACAATTGACACGTTAGTTAGGATATTTGAATCCTTTAGGCAGAGGTTTAAACCCTTTGTTAATAATGTCAATAGCATCATGGCGACTGCTATAAAAAATAATTCCTGATTTCTGTTGACAAATCTAAAAAAAATCTAAAATTTTCATCAACAACTGCATAAATTGACAAAGTGAGACTGATAAATAGATAAGGAAAAAAGAAACCTACGAATAACTTAATATTAACCTTAACCAAATTTTTAAGATGCAATCATTAATCAAAGGACAAAAAGTTCAATTATCTCAGTTAGCCTTAACTGATGAATTTGTTATTGTTATTGAGACAAATATTCATAAAAATATTAAAATTGAGATAAATTGCTTTGGAGTTAATGCTGAAAATAAACTGTTTGCTCAAGAATATTTTATTTCTGATAATCAGTTATCTTCACCTTGTAAATCTCTTGAAAATATTAACAATAATATTAAAGGAAATAGAACTTTTAAGATTAATTTATCTACTTTACCTCCTAGTATTACTAAACTTGTATTTAGTTTAACTATTGAGCAACATATTTCAATTTCTGAATTAGAAAATAATTCTTTTAAAATTATTAATAATCAAGGTAAAACTGTAGCAGAATATAATTTTTGGGGAAAAGACTTTCAGGAAGAAAAAGCATTAATTATTGCTGAAATTTATTTAAAACAAGTATGGCGTTTAGGAATTATAAGTCAAGGATTCAAAAATGGTTTAAGTTCATTATTAGAGCAGTATGGAACTAAACTAGAGGATATTATAATTATCAAATCAGAGCCTAAAATATCCCTAGAAAAAAGATTAGAAAAGAAAGCTCCTCAACTCATAAATCTAGTCAAAAAAGTTGATATTCAGCTAAAGAAAAGTAATCTTAATAATACTATGGCTAGAGTCGCTTTTGTTTTAGACGCATCAGGCTCGATGAGTTTTCAATATAGTAGTGGAAATGTACAAGCCGTATTAGAAAGAATTATGGCATTAGCTATTCGTTTTGATGATAATGAAGAATTAGAATCATGGGCTTACGCAGATAAATATCGTCAATTAGATAATATCAATATTGATAATATTACCGGATATATTAATTCTTTAACAAAACCAAAAGGGGGTTTTTGGAGTACACTTTTTTCAGGAATTATTCAAGATTTAGGAATAGCTAATAATGAACCTCCAGTGATGGAAGATGTTGTTAACTATTATAAAAATACAGATATTCCGGCATTTATTATTTTTATTTCAGACGGTGGTATTTGTCGTGAAAAGGAAATAGCAAAGATTCTTATTGATGCCTCTAAATATCCTATATTTTGGCAATTTGTGGGTTTAGGCGGTTCAAACTATGGAGTTTTAGAAAGATTAGATAGTCTTAAAGGTAGAACTATTGATAATGCCAATTTCTTCGCTATTGATGATTTTAAAAAAGTTACAGATGAAGAATTATATAAAAGATTACTGAAGGAATTTCCCAAGTGGTTAAAACATTTTCCCACCCCGAAATCTTAAGATAAAATTTTAAAAATTGTTTCTTAGTAAGAGATTTATCTTTTTTGTACAAATATATTATATGCTCATTGTAAGTTTTAGACTTCTACCAAATAGATTTTTCCGAAGGCTCGTAGTAAGGGTTTCAACCCTCCGAAAAGCCAAATATAGTCGATGTCTTTTTTATTTTTACTTTGATTTTTAAATCTCCCTAATTAGAGCTTTGCCGAAAAAGTAATGTCATGAGGGGATAAGCAAAAGTTAAGACTCAGATCTTGCACCAGTACAATAATACCAATAAAACAAAACGGGAAAAATCAATTTTAGGAGTTTTAAAATCAATTCTGATTACTTTTCCCTCTTCCCTCTTCCCTCTTCCCTTTTCCCTATCCTCATCGAGAATTGATGATAGAGATGCAAGATCTAAGTAAGAGATTTTTAGTAATTTTTACTATATACTGGAATACTTATAACGTATCTAACCTTAAAACAAAAATTTTTTTGCCAATTCTAAACAGACGGGTATAATATATTTAACAGAGGGGATGAGCAAATTTATGAGTAAATTTATTAACGACTCAATTGATGATTATTCAGAACAACAATTACGATTAGAAATTGAGCGTCTTTTACAAGATATAACAATTTTACAACAAGAAAATCATGATTTACAAATAGCTTTATTAACTACAGCAGAACATGGTGATACCATAGAAGAATTATTAGAAGAAACAAATAAAAAATTAAGGCACGAAATAGAGCAACGAAAAAAAGCAGAAATTAAACTTCAACATTTACTAGAACTAGTATCACAACAACGAGATGATTTAGAATTACTGATCAATATTTTAACAGAGCATGGAGATATTATTGATAATCAATGGCTTGAAAAAATTAGTGAAATTAATCAATCAGTAATGAAAGATTATTTAACTAAAATTTGTAACCGTGGTGGCTTTGATTTTAATTTACATAAACAATGGAAAATTCATGAAAAAACAGGTAATTATTTAACTATATTATTTTTTGATATTGATTATTTTAAACAGTATAATGATTTTTATGGACATCCTAAAGGCGATGATTGCATCAAAAGTGTAGCCAATATTATTAATGAAGAATTTACGCCTATTAATGGTATAGTTTGCCGGTATGGAGGAGAAGAATTTGCTGTTATTTTACCAAATAAAAATCTGGAAAATGCCGTTAAAACTGCGAGAAAAACTCAAGAAAAATTAGCGGAATTTAGAATTGAACATTCAAGATCTTTAGTTAGTTCTTATATTACTATTAGCGGTGGTATTACCTCAGTCATTCCTTCGTCTAATATTCAGCCTGAAGAATTTATCGATTATGCTGATAAATTAATGTATATTGCTAAAAGTCAAGGTAGAAATCAAATTGTTGCCCAAATAATGAATTAATTAATATGAACAATATATATGGTAATTTTAGAGAAATTGAAACAGAAAAAAGTACTGAATATTTACAATTATCTTTTTCCCCTTCCTCTTTATCCTTAAAAGAAAGATGGGGAAATAATGGTTTATCAGCGGATTTTTTAGGGGATTATTTTAGAACCTTTTTACCTAAAACCCTGGGAGATAATGAAAATTATAGTAGGCGAGATGAAATAAAAAGTACCGTTAGTTATATCGCTAATGAGTTATTAGAAAATGCCATTAAATTTAATAACGACAATATTGATTATTCTATCAGTATTCGTTTAAATTTAGATGTAGATAAAATTACTTTATGGTTAACTAATAATGTTACTCAAAGTCTCTATGAAGCCTATCAAAATTTTGTTGAAGAATTACTCAATAATGATCCTCAAGAATTATATTTTGAACGATTAGAACAAAATGCAGAAAAGGAATTTGCTGATTCTTCAGGGTTAGGTCTTCTTACTATACTTGTTGATTATAAAGCTAAATTAGCATGGAAATTTCAGTCGATCAAGAATAATGGGGAGGAAAATTTTGTTGTTGTTACAATGGTTGAATTAGAAATTTAGTTGGTAAAAAATGAGGAAAAATTTGCATGAAAGTTGAAAATGAAAATTTTTTAGTTGACTTTATTCCGTCTGAAAATACTGTTAAATTTAATGGTTCTTTAAGACTCAATGGCATGAAAGAATATGAACCTATTTTAGAAATCTTAGATCAAGGACTTCAAGAAGCAAATTCTCCGTTAATTTTAGACTTAACCTCTTTAGATTTTCTCAATAGTTCAGGTATAAGTATGTTCTCAAAATTTGTAATTAAAGTGCGGAATCAACAAAAAATTAATTTAATCATTATGGGTTCACAAAAAATTCCTTGGCAAAGTAAATCTCTCAAAAATTTACAAAGATTAATGCCTAGTCTTGTGTTAGAAATAGTTTAGTTATTGATTATAAAATTTTATATTCTTATTAATAAAATAAATACAATTTAATAATGATCAATTTACCTGATTACCAAATAATAAGTAAGATTTATGACAGTGTCAACTCAGAAGTTTATAATGCTGTTGGTAAAATTGATCAAAAAAAAGTAATTTTAAAAGTTTTAAAACAAGACTATCCTACCCCTAATGAATTGATTCGTTATCGTCAAGAATATCAATTAACTAATTCTCTTAATATTGATGGTGTAATTAAAGCCTATAGTTTAGAAAAATATCAGAATAGTTTATTAATTGTTTTAGAAGATTTTGGTGGTAAATCATGGAAAAACTTAGCAGAAAAACAGTCATTTAATTTAGAAAAGTTACTATCAATTGCCATTAAAGTTACTGCCAGTTTAGGGCAAATTCACAAGACAAATATTATTCATAAAGACATCAATCCTTCTAATATTGTTATTAATCTAGAAACAGAAGAAGTAAAAATAATTGATTTCGGTATTTCCACAAAATTAACTAGAGAAAATCCTACTTTTAAAAGTCCTAATATCTTAGAAGGAACTTTAGCATATATTTCTCCTGAACAAACAGGGAGAATGAATTGCAGTATCGATTATCGTACTGATTTTTATTCTTTAGGGGTTACTTTTTATGAAATGTTCACAGGAAAGTTGCCTTTTAATACTGAAGATGATTTAGAATTAGTGCATTGTCATATTGCTAAACTTCCTTTATTTCCTACCGCAATAAATTCTTTAATTCCGCCAATTATTTCTAATATTATCATGAAATTAATGGCCAAAAATGTGGAAGATCGTTATCAAAGTGCATGGGGTTTAAAAGCCGATTTAGAAAATTGTTTACAGAGATTACAGACTACGGGAAAAATAGAAGATTTTGAATTGGCTACTCATGATATTTCTGATAAGTTTCAAATTTCCCAAAAATTATATGGTAGGGAGACAGAAATCGAAATTTTATTAAAGGCTTTTGAGGGAGTAAATGGTGCTGAATTGATGTTAATTGGCGGATATTCAGGTATTGGAAAAACTGCACTAGTTAAAGAAATTTATAAACCAATTTCAGCAAAAAAAGGTTATTTTCTTAGTGGTAAATTTGATCAATTTCAGCGAAATATTCCCTATAGTGCCATAGTAAATGCTTTTCGAGGATTAATCAAACAATTGTTAACAGAAACAGAAAATAAACTTAAACAATGGCAAGATAAATTATTAGCTGTATTAGGTATAAATGGTAAAGTTATTGCAGAAGTTATTCCTGAAATAGAATTAATTATTGGCAAACAACCAGATTTAATTGAATTAGGGGCAATAGAAGCACAAAATCGTTTTAATTTAGTTTTTCAAAAATTTATCAACGTTTTTACGCAACCTCAACATCCTTTAGTCATATTTTTAGATGATTTACAGTGGGCTGATAATGCTTCTTTGAAATTATTACAAATGTTAATCACACAAAATTTATCAGGTTTATTTGTCATTGGTGCTTATCGAGATAATGAGGTTTTTTTATCCCATCCTTTAATGTTAACTTTAGATGAAATCGCTAAAACAGGAGCTATTATTAATCAAGTTTTTCTTTCTCCTTTAAATTTATCTGATATTGCTCAATTAATAGGAGATTCTATTAATTATCCTTTCACAGAAGTTCAAGATTTAGCAGAATTAGTAGAGATTAAAACTGGTGGAAATCCTTTTTTTGTTAATCAATTTCTTAAATCTATTTATACAGAAAAATTTTTACAATTTGATTATCAATATCTTCGTTGGCGATGGGATTTAAGCCAAATTAAAGAGCGAGGATTTACTGATAACGTTGTTGAATTTATGACAACTATTATTCAAAAATTACCACAAGATACACAAGAATTATTAAAAATAGCATCTTGTATTGGTAATCAATTTAATGTGCAAGTTTTAGGGGTAATTATTAATCAATCTTTGACGAAAACTGTTGATATTTTAGAATTTGCGGTAGCCGAGGGTTTAGTAACTTTTTTAGAGAGTAGAGAAGAGGTTGATTTAGCTTTAATAAAAACAGATTATATTTTACCTCAATATAAGTTTATTCATGATCGAATTCAACAAGCGGCTTATTCCTTAATTTCAGAAAAGGAAAAATCGGCTTTTCATCTAAAAATTGGACAAATATTGCTAGAAAATTATTCAGAAAAAGAGCGAGATGAAAAAATATTTGATATTGTAGAACATTTTAATTTAAGTAGAGAATTAATTACTGAACAAAATCAAAAAAATCAATTAGCACAATTAAATTTGATTGCTGGGCAAAAAGCCAAAAAATCCATCGCCCATATTGCTGCTATGGAATATTTAAACATAGGAATAGAATTGCTTCCTCAAAATAGTTGGCAAACTGAATATGATTTAACTTTAGCTTTATATTTAGAAGCCACAGAAGTTAGTTATTTAAAAGGAGATTTTTCTCAGATGGAAACTTTAGGAGAGAGTGTAATTAATAATAGTAATAATCTCTTAGATAAAATTGGTGTTTATGAAACCAAACTTCAGGCTTATTCAGTCATGAATCGATTTTTAGATGGCATTAAATTAGGTTTATTTTGTTTACAATTATTAGGAATTGAATTGCCAGAAAATTCTGACGAAAATATTATTATAGCTTGGCAAGAACGAACTCAAACTCAACTTGATCATTATTCCTTACAAGAATTAATTGATTTGCCAAAAATGACAGATAAAGCAATGTTATCAGCAATGCGCATTTTAACTCGTATGACTCCTTTAAGCTATTTTTGTAATCCTAATTTATTTCCGTTAATTAGTTGTCAAGGGGTTTTAATTTCTTTGAAATATGGGCATAGCGATGAAACTCCTAATTCTTATGCTTGTTATGCTTTAATTTTATGTAGTCCGGGTGTAGATCAATTCTCTCGAGGCTATCAATATGGAATGGTTGCCACCAATTTATTAGAAAAACAAAATAATCAACGATGTCGAGCTATTATTTTAAATAATGTTCATGCTCTTGTCACCCTATGGAAAAAACATCATAACGATTGTATCCCTCCCCTAAAAGATGCCTATAAAAGTGGTATAGAATATGGTGATTTGGAATTTGCAGGTTATGCTTTCACTAACATCTTACGTTTAGAAAAAGCGGCGGGAAAAGAATTAAGCCAATTAGAAACGGATTTTAAAAGGGCGATCGAATTTACTAATTCTATTAAAGCAGAGGGAACTAGACAATATACCCTTGCTAATTTACAAACTGTAACTAATTTAAGAGATTCACAAACCCCATGGAATCTTGATGGAGAGATTTATCATGAGAAACAAGCACTTTTATTCTTTACTCAAACGAATAATTTACTCGGTTTAAGTATTCATTACTATAGTAAACTCTACCTTCACTATTTATTTGGTTATATTTCTGAAGCAATGGAAGATGTATTAGAAGGTAAAAAGTATATTTATAGTATTTGTGGACACAATCCTTTACCTCAATTTGTTTTTTTTGCCGCTTTAACTCACTTATTAGCCCTAGAAATTGCTTCTGATAGCGAAAAGCAATATCATCAGCAACAAATTGAAAATTTGCAAAATCGGCTCAAAATGTGGGCTGATAATGCACCGATGAATTATTTACATAAATGGTATTTAGTAGAAGCAGAAAAAACTCGCATTTTGGGGGATAAACTCCAATGTATAGAATTATATGATAGTGCCATCGCCTGTGCCAAAGAATATGAATATCTCAATGAAGAAGCCTTAGCCAATGAATTAGCGGGTAAATTTTACCTCCATTGGGGAAAAGAAAAAATAGCTAATGTATATTTAGTAGAAGCACATTATTGTTATTTGCGTTGGGGGGCGATAACAAAAGTTAAACATTTAGAAAAAGAATATCCCCAATTTTTGGCAACTCACAGCAAAAAATCACATCGTACAATTACAACCAACGCAACAGCTTCTGATTCTCATTCTAACTTAGATATAGCAACAGTAATGAAAGCTAGTCAAGCAATTTCAGGGGAAATAGTATTAGAAAAATTGTTAGTTTCTCTGATGAAAATTATTATTCAAAATGCGGGGGCACAATTAGGTTATTTAATCTTAGAAAATAATCATCAATTATTAATTGAAGCCGAAGGATTTATGGATAATGACAATATTACTGCTTTACAATCTTTACCCATGGAAAATAAATTACCTGTCACCCTCATTAATTACGTCGCTAGAGTCAAAGAAGATCTTGTTTTAAATGATGCTAATTCTCAAGGAAATTTTATTAATGATTCTTATATTATCGCCAAAAAACCTAAATCAATTTTATGTACTCCTTTACTAAATCAAGGTAAATTAATAGGAATTGTTTACCTAGAAAATAACCTTACTACATCAGCTTTTACCGAAGATAGATTAGAAGTAATAAAACTCTTATCAGGACAAGCATCTATCGCCATTGAAAATGCTATATTATACCAAACTTTAGAAGATAAAGTCAAGGAAAGAACCGCCCAATTAGCTAGTGCAAATCAAGAAATTATTACTTTAAATGAAAAATTGAAAATTGAAAATTTAAGATTAAGTGCAGAGTTAAATGTTGCCAAAAAATTGCAAGAAATGGTTTTACCTAAATCTGAAGAATTAGAAGCTATTTCCGAATTAGATATAGCCGGATATATGTCAGCAGTTGAAGAAGTAGGCGGCGATTATTATGATGTTTTAAAAAGTGAAAGTGGAGTTAAAATAACCATTGGAGACGTTACCGGCCATGGTTTAGAAAGTGGAGTTTTAATGTTAATGGCACAAACAGCAATCCGCACTTTACAAAAGACTAATGAAACCGATGCTGTGCGATTTTTAGACATTTTAAATCAAACTTTATATGATAATTTACAACGAATGGGATCTGATAAAAATATGACCTTAACCGTGTTAGATTATACTAATAATATACTTAAAATTAGTGGACAACATGAAGAAATAATTCTTATTCGTGCTGATGGAAACATAGAAAAAATAGATACTCTTGATTTAGGTTTTCCTCTCGGTTTAGAAAGTGAAATAGCCCATTTTATTAACGAAATAAAAATTAAATTGAATCCTGAAGATTTAGTAATTTTATATAGCGATGGTATTACCGAAGCTGAGAATCTTAATCAACAACAATATGGGTTAGATAATTTATGTCAAATAGCCTTACAGAATCGTCACAAATCTGCTCAAGAAATTCAAGAAAAAATCATTAATAATGTAAGAGAATTTATAGGTAATCAAAAAATATTTGATGATATAACTTTAGTGATTTTAAAACAGAAAAATAACGAGTAGGTTGTCGTTAAACGAAGTGCAACCTAACAAACACCTACTTAAAACTGTAGTTTGTTTAATGATAAAAGTATCCCCAATGTTCAAGATATTGGTTTGAGATAATTAGCTATAGACTACAAAATTGTTCAACAACTTTACTTAATCCCACTGAATTAGAAGCCTTAAATAAAATGCGATCGCCGGGTATAACTATTTCTTGTAAACGGTGTAATAAATCTTGATGAGTGGTATAAATTTCGGTGGAGATACCTTGAGCACCTTCAGCCATGGCTTTTGTTACATCTTCATCAGCTAAAATTAATAACAGATTAAGATTCAAAGTTTTTACTGTTTCTCCTACCTGTTGATGAAGTTTAAAACCATACTCGCCTAATTCTTTCATCGTACCTAAAACTGCTATATGACGTTTACCTTCAGTTTGTTTCAATAAATGTAACGCCGCAATCATCGATTCTAAACCTGCGTTATAGGTTTCGTCTAATACCTCTATATCATTAGCTAATTGATAACATTTAGCCCTTCCTTTAGGTAAAATAACTTCAATTCCTGACTCTAAAATACTCAAATCAATACCTAAGACTTTAGCAGTGGCGATCGCCCCTAAATAATTAAGAGCATTATGTTCACCAAGTAAAGGTAAAGGATACAATTTGTTATCAACTTTGAGAGTATGAGAATCTACCAATTCACCCAATAAATTACCTGATTTTAAACCATAAGTAATAGTTTCACCGTGCCAAATATCCGCAGCAGTTTTGATTAATAAATCATTATCACCATTGAGAATTGCTACCCCAGAATTATTCATCTTTTCTAATAATTCACATTTAGCTTTTGCGATAGCTTCCCGTGAACCTAATCTGCCAATATGTGCCGTTCCTACATTAGTAATTATCCCTATATTTGGGTTGACAATTTCCGTTAATAAAGCAATTTCTCCCTTTCCTCTCATCGCCATTTCAATGACAGCAAAATCATGACTTTTATCTATTTCTAAAAGAGTCTTAGGAACACCAATTTCATTTTTATAATTAGCCTCTGTTTTTAAGACTTTTCCTTGAGTATTTAACACCGCCGTAATTAATTCTTTAGTCGTAGTTTTACCAACTGAACCAGTAACTCCAATGATAGGTATATCTAGCTTTTCTCTCCACCAATGGGCTATATTTTGATAGGCTTGAAGAGTATTTTTTACTTTAAATTCAGGTATTTTTATTGACTCTAAACGGGGATAGTTTTCTTGAGTTATTAAAGCAATCGCCCCAACTTGTATTGCCTGATTCAGAAAGTTATGGCCATTAAAATTTTCACCCTCTAAAGCTAAAAAAATTTCTCCTGATTTAAGAGTACGAGTATCCGTATTAATACCACTACATTCTTGATTAAGAATATCCCCTAGAAAATCATTGCCATTTGTATCAGTAATTTCACGGATAGATTGGAGATTCGCAAAAACTTTCATAAAAAAATAACAATAAAAATTCAGTAATTTAGCTGATGGTAAAACAAACTATTGATAGTAAAATTTAGGTAATTAAACTGAGAACAACTCTTTACAATTCCTTTAAAATAGAAAATAAGGAAACAATAAACCAAAATATACTATACCATGAAAAGCCGTGAATAGTCCCTCTCTATCAGAACATCATAACCATGACATTACTGCCTATGAACAGTTTGTTTATGATCACTTGCTAGAATGTGTTAAAACCCAGTCACCAGAGCAAGTGTTAGATAGATTTCGGTATTTATTTATTCAGGCTAGAAATTATGATAATCCTAAAGTGATAAAAGTATTAGCTAAAATTATAGCTAATCATGATGCTTCCGAAATATTTCCCCCAATTTTAAATCGTTGTTGTCATATTTTAGTTAACCGATGGCAACTAAGCTCAAAAACTCAGGCTTATGTAGTTGAGTTAGTACAATTATTTGATTTAATTCCTTCAGGAATGAATAGAAGTTATAACAAGTCTTATGCTAATCGTATGAGTCAATTAGTAAGAGAATTTTTACATTCAGATTACTACAAACAACTCCAACGGCTAGTCACGATTCTAACTCAGACTCAACAGAAAAAAACTAGCCCTAAAAAAGAAGAAAAAGTAGGTAATTTAATTACTCGCTATCCTTATCTTTATGATCATTGTCTTTTAGGTGCTGATAGTAGTACAGAACAACAACAAACCGTTTCTAAAGTTAAAACAGAATTAGAAAAACAATTTGAGTCTAAGCTCTCTAAATTCGTAACCTATCAAATCAGAGTAGCACAAAACGGACGACAAAAAATGGAAGAATTAAATGGCGATCGCATAATTCGACCTATAGATAATCCTACTCTATTAAGCGATCGAGATTTAGGAAAAAGTTTAAGACATTATGTTGGTACAGTAGAAAATGGTCATTCTTATCAAGACTTATCCCGTAGTTTTTTAACCCATACTAATGATGTGCGCAATTATCAATTATTCAAAGATGATTTATATGAGTATGTAGTGCAATCTATCGACGGAAAATATGGTAAACAAAGTTTTAACAAAAGGTTATATGCCAAATTACAAGAAATGTATCCCAAATATAACTATAAAAAACCCGATGAATTTTTAAAAATGCGTACCTATAGTCAATTATTTAACTATTTAATTGTTGATAGCCCTCAAAATCCTAGTCATTTAGTCTTTATGGATATGATTAGTAATATGGGAACGACTAAAACCATTGGCTTATTATTAAAATTAACCTTAGCCTGTAGTAAAGTGAAACCATATTTAGAAAAAAGATTTTCGATTTTATTTAATCACTATGAATCTTTTACCAAAGATGGTGCAGCATGGTTAGTCAGAAGTTTAGAAAAAGTCAATGTCGCTTTTAGTGTCAATTTCGGCAATTTAGATATGTCTTTTCTTCGCCGAATTTATGCCAAGATTTAGCTAAGCAAAATTAATTGTATATAGGAGGGGGGTTTAAACCTCTTGTTATCATAGATTTAAGAAAAACAAAGGGCATAGATTAATTTTGCTTACTTACTTAGTCTCTTATGGCTCAAATTTTTAATTATTAATTTAATTATTCTTTAACTTTAATCATAAATAAATTAGTTATGATTTTTATAACAAAAGAAATCTAACTTTTATTTATGGTTTCAAATTTTAAATTAATTTTTCTTTTTCTCGTCACGCCTTTATTAATTATTGGTGGATGTAATCAAACAGATAGTAATAAGAATCAACCTTCAGGTATTCCCATTAAATTTTTAGTAGGAAGCGACTTAGAGGAATTTTGTCAACAAACTGCAACAAAACTTAATGCAACTAACCCTAAACTCAGTAGCGGTAAATCTTTTTATTTGACTTGTGATGCTAAAGGAAGCGGAGATGTTATTAATGAAGTCGTATCACTAGCACAACAGTTATCTAATGGCACAATTTTAGCGGAAGATGCTCAATTTCCTTCTTTAATTGCTGTAGATGGTGAAATTTATCAAAATCAATTAATTTATCAAATCGATAAGATTTTTCCGGGTAAAAACTACATTCCGGCTATTACCGATACCCCTTTAATTGTTTTCAGCCCGATGGTGTTTATGACAACGAAGGATTTAGCCCCTGCCC
The DNA here is from genome assembly GCF_016743215.1 of Geminocystis sp. GBBB08. GTDB lineage: Bacteria > Cyanobacteriota > Cyanobacteriia > Cyanobacteriales > Cyanobacteriaceae > Geminocystis. Next base: position 3,907 of record NZ_VRZC01000012.1, on the reverse strand, counting down.
TTGAGAAAACCTCTAATATTTACACAGGTTTAGCTCAGTATAATAATTATCAAGAATTAGATCCCAATAGTCAACCCCTACCTATCTATTTTGTGCAAACTGCACCCACTCGCTCAAACTCTGGATTGCAAACATTAGTAGCTCAATTTGCCTCCGTTGCCAATAAACCTTCTCAAGACTTAACTATAGAAGATGTCAAAAAATATCAAGACAAGGTTAAAGCAATTCAAGAGAAAGTCACCCGTTATGGTGTTTCTACCGCTTCTTTAGCTAATTCGATGGTAGAAAATGGCATTTTTTGGGCAAATGTAGGTTCTGTGTATGAATCTTTAGTTATTCGTGCCAATAGTCAAGGAGATGCAAATTCTACCAAATATCAAGCAGTATATCCCAAAGCAACTTTTAGCTCTAATATTCGAGGTATCTTACCCAATGCCTCTTGGGTGTCAGAAGAAGAAAAAGAAGGCGCTCAAAAAGTCTTAGATTTTATGTTGACTCCCGAATTGCAAACCTTAGCCTCAGAGTTGGGATTACGCCCTGGTATTTCAGGCATTCCTTTAGGTAATAAATTTAACGCTCAATTTGGAGTTAATCCTAATGCCACTTATGAATCTTATCGCCCTCCCAAGCCCGAAGTGGTGGAAACAATGCTTAAAAATTGGCAAGATTACGCTAAAAAACCTTCTCAAGTGGCAGTAGTTGTCGATATTTCAGGCTCAATGCGGGGGCAAAAAATGTCAGCAGTACAAAATACTTTACTTCATTATGTACAAAATTTGGGAGTAAAAGAAGAAATAGTATTAATTACTTTTAGTGATGAAATTAATCCTCCCGTAATGATAAAAGGCACTCCTGAAGGTAAAAATAAAGGTATTCAATATATCAGTAGTTTACAAGCAAGAGGCGGCACAAAATTATATGATAGTGCTTTATTTGCCCGGGATTGGCTGAGGAAAAATCTTAAACCTGACGCTATTAATGCAGTTTTAATTCTCACCGATGGAGAAGATTCTGATAGCACAGTAACCTTACAAACATTAGAAGCCGAATTGAAAAAAAGTGGTTTTAATAGTGATGAAAGAATTGCTTTTTTTACGGTAGGTTATGGTAAAGAAGGAGAATTTAATGCTCAAGTTTTAGAAGAAATTGCCAAAATAAATAGTGGTTATTATCGACAAGGTAATCCTGACACTATTGATAAGTTAATGAATGATTTGCAAGTAGAATTTTAATGATTATCATAGGGAGTTTTAAATATGAGAATAGTTAACCCTCTTAATTATCCTTTCGCAATTTTAATCAGTGGTATTTGTTTCTTTTTAGGAGTAAGAGTTATTAAATTAACTAACGTTATCATTTTACTATCGACTATGGCGATCGCATTTATTAGTTCAACAATTTTAGCCAATAATAACTTACAAAATAATAGAAAAATTGATTTAGATAATAAAACCTTAGAGATAGAATTAAACCAAGTCAAAAAAGAAGCACAATTATTAGTAAATAAAGCTGAAAATTTACGATTAGAGGCGAAAAAATTATTACATGACTCATGGCAAATGGAATTATTAACCACTATTGAATATTCTTGCGATCGCACTTTAGAATTACCACAAAAAATAGAGGATTTAAGTAATAAATTATCAGGAGGAGATTCCTTATTATCAGTAGAAGAATTAGAGAATAAGTTAAAAGAAATCAAAAAGAAAAAAAAATCGACTGCTGGTGTTGCTTTACAAAAAATACAGCAAATTGAGTTAAGTTTAATGCGTAATATTAATTTAGCAAAAGAAGGTCAATCCGCACGGGAAGCTCAAGTATTTTCTTTGACAAATATTATTACTGAATCCGCCGGACTTTTACAACAATTACAGAATAAATTACGCACAGCAGATTTAACTAATTCACAGGAATTAAATGATTTACAAGCCTTAACTCAAGAATTAACAAATCTACAGGAAAATGTTTATTTAGTTTAAAAATAGTCTCGTTTATTTTATACAAAAGGAAAAGATGGCAATATTTTATCTATATCATTCATTATTTTTATTGTTTGAGAAAGAGAAAAAACAACTTGTTTAAAATATTCAATGTCTTTTTTACTTAAAATAGTATTCTTTCTTTCGGAAAGCCATAATAACAGAATTGCAATATTTATCAATTTGTAAGTTATCTTTAGTATTTAACTGATATATATTTTTATTAATATTTTTAGCTTCAATATAACCGACTAAATTATCATTAACTCTAACACTTATATCGGGAACACCTGCAGAAATACCCGTTTCCTCAACAAAGCTACGAATAACTAATGCCCAAGATTCAATAAATGAACAAATAGGTGGATAATTAGTTCTTTCTTGACTTCTAAAAAAGTTTTCTTGTAAAGATTTAACATAATTTTGAACATCTAAATTTGTGATCATAGTTTAAAAAAATAGAAAAATAAGTTATCTTTAATAAAAGTAGCTTGTTTTATTTATAGTTAGGAAACTATTATTCATAATAACTTTAATTTTACCCATTAACTACGAAAAAGAAATAAAAGTATAATAAAGATAAGGTAGTTAAGTTTATTTTTTATAAAAGTTATGGATAGATTAACACACAAATTTTTATCAATATTTAAAATACCTTCTTCATCGGGAGAAATAGTTGCTAATAATCATCAAAATAACAACAAAAATTCTGTTAATAAAGTGATTTCGATAGGTATTATTATAGCTTCTTTAGGTATAACTTATTTACCTCTTATTTTAGGCGTAAAAACTACTATTACTATTGTTGGTGGTACGGAATTAAAAGACGTATTAGAAACCCTAGAGAAAAAATTTGAGCAAGAAAATCCTCAGATTAATTTAAACTTAAAGTTTGAAGGTTCTCAAGATATTGTTACTAATTTTATTGAAGAAAAAAATGATTTTCAATCTACTATTTTAATTCCAGCTAATAATGAGTTAATTAATGAATTAGAAACTAAACTAAAAGCCCAAGGAGAAACTGATATTTTTTATGATACCCCAACAGCCATCGCCAAAACTATCTTAGTTGCCATTGCATGGGAAGAGAGAGGAAACATTTTATTTCCTAATCATAAATTTAGTTGGCAAAAATTAAAAACAGCTTTACAGACAAAAAATTGGGATAAATTAGGAGGTAAAAAAGAATGGGGTAGTTTTGATTTTATCACAACAGATCCCACTCGTTCAAATAGTGGTCAATTAACCTTAAGTTTATGGGCAAAAAGTTTATTAAATCAAAATAATTTAACTATTAATGATATTAATAAGCCAGAAATTGAGCAACTTTTTCAACTTATAAAAAACTCTATTTATCAACCTCCAAGATCTACCGATATTTTACTACAAGAATTCATCGCTAGAGGAAAAAATGATGCCGATGTTGCTACAGTTTATGAAAGTATAGCTTTATCTCGTTGGTTACAAGTCAGAGATAGCCAAACACAAACCTATCAAATTTATTATCCTAATCCTACTATTGAGACGACAGTGACAGGAGCAATTGTTAAGAAAAATGTGAGTAAATCTGAAGCAAAATCTGCCAGAAAATTTCTGGATTTTTTAACAGCAAATGAACAACAAACAATTTTCGCTGAATATGGTTTTCGTCCGATCATTAATTTAGAGTTAAAATCTTTAGCAAACACCCCTTGGAATCAAAACATACCCGGAGTTGAAATCAACCCATCAATTACCATTAATTCTAGCCCTAATTCAGATGTGATCAACGAAATTCAAAAAGTTTGGTATCGTGCTAATTAAATATTCATTAGTATTACATAAAAAACATTAATGAATAACTAATAAAAATTTCATAAAGGTAGATTAGTGGCTGAGAATGAAACCAACAACATTTGTAAGTCTCTATCCGCATTTAATATTACCTC
>NZ_VRZC01000129.1 GCF_016743215.1 Geminocystis sp. GBBB08 | reverse complement strand
ACTGGGATATTTATTCCAAATCACTTTACCATAATGAAACCGCCCTGCCCTAACCCCCCCTTCCAAAACAAATGCGTTTTGATACCGACTTTGAAAAATCCTTGCTTAACAAAGGGGGAATTATAAAGGAGAATGGTAAATTCTTTTTTGGAAACCGCCTAAGCCCTTTAGGGCTATTATCCTTAAGTTTATAGGTGGGGCGATGCCCTGCCCTAGGGTGAAGCTTTTAATGCTTCTGCTGACGAGACATATTATTTTTTGCCTATAAAAAAGTTGTGCTAAGTTTTTTCATTCTCTTAACACAATTTTAGGCTTTTTGTTATCTGTTCTTACAAAATATTAACTTTTGATAAGCTAAGACGCATTTAACTTACATTTTCTATTAATTCTAAAAAATAATCTAAAGTTTTAACTTTTAACTCTTTCCTTTTCCCTTTTCCCTTCCATCACCAGACGACTTAAATGCAAACTAACTTACTTTAGTCATTTACAGTTAAAAGCTCAATTCTCAATGGTCAATTCTTGAAGTATAGTAAAAGAAACATGATTAATAGCTAATTGACCAATAGAAACTTTTTCTTTATTAACAGGATTACCTTCACTCATAAGGGTTTCAAAAGGTACATCTTTCGCCATTTCTACATGATACCATGACAATCCCATAAAAAATCGAGTCGGATAAGGTCCACCAGTATCTAAATCATCGGGATTTGATTCCATTGGCAACCAACCAATAGTCGGTAAATAAAACTCCATCCAGACATGATTAAAATCAGGCACTAAAGGCACACCAAAATTTAATACTTTTAATGGACATTTATACCTCCCGACGGTACGACTAGCAATACCATTTAACCTTGATAAAGCTAATAATAATCCTAAATATTCTCCACAAGAACCAACTCCTCTTTTTAAAACTAGATCTGGTGTATCAATATGAGGTTTAATGCCATAGGTAAGGTGATCATAAACATAGTTACGAATACTATACATTTTTCTTAAAAGATTCGTTTCTGTGCCTCTAGCTTCTTCTGCCCCCGTTAGAATTATATCAGTATTCATCGCTAAGTTATCATCATCAATCAAATATTTACTTTGATACTCAGGAGATAAAGGGGGTAAACTTTCACAATCACGAGGTTTAATTTGATATTTGATACTCCATACCTCTAAAATTGCTCTCCAACCAAAAACAAAACGCTTATCAGAGTTAAAGTCAGAAAACTTAAATAAGGCTACTTTTTGCCCATGATAATCCTCTTCAATATATTCTAATCCCACTGGTTCAAGGCTTCTGATTTTCTGTCTATCACTTTCGGTAGGTAAAGCAATACGCCATTCTAAATCTTTAAATTCTACAGCATCTAAAGGTGAAATTTCCTCTACATAAGTCATTTCTAACAAAAAGCCATTAGACAAAGTATATTTATTTTCTTGATCATATTTAAAATATAGAGGATGAATAAAAGTACGATCACGGTATAATAATTCGTGATTAGGTTCAGCGTTAGGATTATCCCGAATATAAGGCTCTTGATCAGTATAAGCTATATATAAAAGATCTTTATCATTTTCTTGATCATGATAAAATGCCAGAGCCGTGGGATATTCAAAAGGCGTTAATAGACTATACTTAATTTTACCAGTTGCTCTATCTAAACAATAGACACTCTGTTCGAGATAATCACATAACCAAATTTCCTCCCCTTTGATAGTAATATTTTCTGCACCAATACCAGGGGCATAAAATTTTGTGACTGTATCACCAGTATTGGAATAAACTAAAATTTGTCCTGTTTTTTCACAGGTAATATAAACGGTATTCTCGTAAAGGGCGATGCCATTAGCAGGATAAGAAATAGAGAATAAAAATTGAGGAGGGGAGACTATTTCTAATTGGTTGTTTTTAAATTCAATACCACAAGTATAAATGCGCTCTCGACAGGTAAACCAGAGCTTATTTTCAGCAAAGCATAACCCTTTTACTCCAATAAAATCTTGCCAATAAGAGCTATTAACTATTTTTGTGATACTATTACGGGGATTTATTTGGAATAAATATCCATTACGAGAATCTACCGGAAATAAAGATTGATTCGTAAAAGCAATTCCATCAAGGGAAGTAGCAATTATGGGGCGAATTGTAGAGTAAAATTGACTTTCGGTATGAGAATTAAAATTCATGGCTCAAATTAATTGCTTGAGTGCAACAATAATGGGGGATTAATTAATCAAAATTTATGTATATTTATCAATATTAAATATACTTGTAATAATTAGAAAAATTAGGGATAAATCCTTAATGTGGAAACAATAAAAATTATTTTTTTCCGAATTCTAATCGAAAATTACACATAAACTAATTAATCATATCTTAAGTACTAGCAGACATTGGCACTCCCTCGTTAAATCAAAAATTGTAACGAAAGATTCTTGTTTCATTTTGTTTTTTTGACTGCCCACATTACTGTTTACGAGTCATGTGCTTATTTTATCATGGATTTTTAAGCATCGCTCAATTTATTTTTGCCTGATATATACTGGGTCAAAATCAAAATTACATAATTATTCTCTGTATAATGGATTTAACGGAAAATTTCAAGTCAAAACTAAATAAAATTATTTATATGAAATATCCCATTACGATGTATCAGGATGAAGATGGATGGTATGTTGTCGAATGCCCGATTATTCCAGGATGTTTGAGTCAAGGGAAAACAAAAGAAGAAGCTATATCTAATATACAAGAGGCGATCTCACTTTGTTTAGAAGTAAGGCAAGAAAAAGGATTACCTTTGACTATTGATTATTTTGAGTTAGAGGTTTGTGCCTAAATGGGGAAAATACCGCAAATTTCAGGAGATGATGCTGTTAAAATATTCAAAAAATTAGGGTGGAAATTATCACGACAAAAAGGTAGTCACATGATTATGACGAAAGATGGTTCAATTTACACTTTATCTATTCCTAAAAAGTGAGTTTTAGCACCTGGATTATTAAGAGATTTAATGAACAAAGCAAATATCTCTCGATGATTTTATCAGATTGTTATAAGTATCTCTTTTTTTATGCCCTCTCTTCTGTTTAATTTGTTAATTAATTCTCAATATAGTGAACAATTTAACACTTTATCTTTATTATTGATTATTCAATATCTATTATTCATTATTCATTACTAATTCTCTATACCTGAACCCTGAAAATTTAACTATCCATAACACAGACTACTCTAAAGCCAATAAAATTATAATTAGAGTCTGGGGCGTAATTTCCTCTTTTTGCACTACGACAATATTCTGATGATAGAGACCAAGAGCCTCCTCTCACTACTCTGTGTTGATTTAGTGCCGAAGCATAAAAAGCTGAACCATTTTTGGGTTTATGAATGTAGTTGGTAGCGTAATTATCTTCACACCATTCCCAAACATTACCATGAAAATCATATAAGCCAAAAGGATTGGGATAAAAGTTATCGACAGGAGTAGTTTTTTTGTCTAATTTACTAGCATTTTTTTTGTTTTCGTTATTTTGTGTATTGTTATAGTTAGCAAAATCTGGAGTTATGGTTTCTCCAAAAAAGAAAGGAGTATTTGTGTTGCCACGACAAGCATATTCCCATTCTGATTCCGTTGGCAGTCGATAATTTCTTCCAGTATATTTACTCAAACGTTTACAAAATTCTTGGGCATCTAACCATGACACTTTTTCTACGGGTAAATTATCTCCTTTATAAAAAGAAGGGTTATTTTTGATGGGGCGACTAATTTTTGAAAATGATGATACTGTGCGCCATTGTAGTTGAGTAATGGGATATTTACTCATATAAAATGAATTGAGTTTTACTAAATGTTGGGGATTTTCGTCTTTATCTCTACCATTTTCATTACTATTTGATCCCATCATAAATGATCCAGACGGAATGAGTATCATATCAAGGTTAACTCCTTCTCCAATATATTCGATAAAAAATTGTCCTGTTTTGGTGATGAGATTTTTTTTGATACTCGACATTAAGCCAAATAATTTTTTTTCTTGTTCAATAGTTACTGTTTCAAAAGTAAATTCTTCTATATTAGGATAATTTGTTTTTGGCTTGATAATGGTAGGAGGTGCAGTTATAGGGGAAATATTTTGAACAATAGTTTCTTCATTTGTGACTACTTGAGATAATATTGCTGATAATTTTTCTTTGCTAATTTTTTTTTGTTGGGCTGTATTGTTGTTTATTGTTACGGAATTTTCTTTGAATAGTTGAAAAAAATCTCGTAAATATTGGGGGCGTTTTTCGGAGTTTAATTCCATACCCTTAAGAATAGCTTGGTTAAAATTATCACTAATAGCCGGATTTAACTGTTGAGGAGGAATTAAATCTTTATACTCCCTAAATTTAGCAGAAGTTGGTAATTGAGCCGTAACTAACACATAAAGAGTAGCGGCTAAAGAATAAATATCTGTACAAGGTCGAATCTTACCATTTTTTTGTAATTGTTCGGGAGAAGAAAAGGAATCTGTCATGGTATTTTGATTTTTTCTCGGTGCTAAGGCAAAGAGTTTAATTGCTGATCCATAATCGCTTAAAATTGGCTCTTGGCTATTTTGATCAAGGATAATATTTTGTGGTTTAATCTCTTGATGAATGGATTTATTTTGATGTAAAACGTTAATAGCTGAACCTATTTTCATAATTAATTTTAAGGCTTCCTCTGGTTCAAATTTACCTTTGTGATCAACATGAGTTGCTAAATCTATTCCTTCGAGATAATCCATTACCATATAAAATTTTTTCCCTTCTAGGAATACTTGAGGGTAAAGATTAATAAGATTTGGATTTTGACAGTTATTTGCTATTTGTTGTGCTTGTTGAATTAATTTTTGTGCTAATACTTCTCCATTTTCTTGCTCTCGCCAAAATATATCAATAGCTTTAATGGTAACTAATTGAGAGTTTTTGGTATCTTTGGCTCGATAATAAAATCCAGTACCACTTCTGGGTAAAATAGACTCTATTACATACTCACCATTATTAAGTTGTTTTCCCTTTTTCCAATTACTCATTTATACTAAAAACTTGTTTGATCACTGATTCAATCATAATAGAATTTAGGAGCAATTAATAGTAAAAAAATATCAACTCTGAAGTTAATAAGCTGGATGGGTGTTGGTAGTTGTCAAATATTTTGTTTCAATAGATTTTTCTATCTCTTGACTACTTACAGGCTTACCAAATAAATAACCTTGTATATATTCACATTGATGTTGTTTGACTTTCAAAAATTGAACTTCCGTTTCTACTCCTTCTGCTACAACTTCCATATCCAAATTATGGGCTAAGGTGACAATGATTTCTAGTATTTTTTCCTTTCTTTCTTCTTTGCCAATAGCCCGAATAAAACAAGCATCAATTTTTAACACATCAATGGGAAATTTATATAAACGACTCAGAGAAGAATAACCTGTGCCAAAATCATCAATACAAAGTTTTACTCCTAACTCTTTTAATTCATTTAGCATGATGTCGGCTTTATTATCGGTTTCTAAAATTGCACTTTCTGTAATTTCTAATTTAATTAAGTGGCGATCGCATTTAGTCTTCTGTAAAATTTGCTCTACGTCATGAACAAAATTAGATTGTTTCAATTGACGAGGAGAAAGATTAATATTCATAAATAAGTTATGATTAGGAATTAATCCTTGCCATAGACGACATTGAGTACAAGCCTGACGTAATACCCATTCACCAATTTCTACAATTAATCCAGTTTCTTCGGCTAAAGGAATAAATCTTGCTGGAGAGATAAAACCTTCTTCAGGATGATGCCAACGTAATAAAGACTCAAAACCGACAATACTTTGATTAGCTACAAATATAATTGGTTGATAATACAATTCGAGTTGTTCTTTTTCTAAAGCCTTACGCAAATCATTTTCTAAATTTAGCCTTGTTACAGCTACTTTGTGCATAGTTTTATTAAAAATAGCTGATCTAGATTTACCTAAAGACTTGGCTCGATACATAGCTAAATCAGCATCTCTTAACATTTCTTCTCCCGTTTCATAGCCCATGGTACTCATTGTTATACCTAAACTTGCAGAAGTAAATACTTCTTGAGATCCTAAAATTAGCGGTTGTTGTAAAGCAGTTTGAATATCATTAGTAATTTGAGAAATAATTCCTAAATCTTTAACATCTTCAATAATAATAGTAAATTCATCTCCTCCTAAACGAGCTAATTTATCTTGAGGACGAATTGCATTTTTAATTCTATGTGCTACTTCTTGTAAAAAAATATCTCCGATAGAATGCCCAAGGGTATCATTAATTAATTTAAAACCATCTAAATCTAAAAATAATAAAGCAAAAATATAATCTTGATACTGATTCGCTTTAACTAAACTAGCTTGTAACGTTTGTAAAAACCAAGCACGATTATGAAGCCCCGTTAAAGAGTCATGAAAAGCGTCATAAACTAATCTTTTTTGATCATTAATTTTATCGGTAACATCTCTTTGTATCGCTAAATAATGGGTTATTTCACCAGCACTATTCTTAATCGGTTCAATATGCCATTGATTATAAAACTCTGTACCATCTTGACGATAGTTAATCGCTTCTCCAAAAAAAACTTGTCCGTTTCGTAATTTTTCTTTTAAATCTTTAAAAACTTTACGATCAGTATTCGGTCCTTGTAAAATACGAGGAGTTTTCCCTATAATATCATGGGTACAATAACCAGTCATTTTGGTAAAGGCTTTATTGACAAAAATAATTTCAGGGCCGGGATAATCTAATTCAGTGGTAGTAATAACAATAGAATCATGAGCGCTATGAACAGCTGCAGCCAATAAAGTAATTTGCTCTTGGCTATTTTCGATACAAGAATCCGAGAATTTTTCTTGAGGGCTAGGAAGAGATAAAGGTATTTTACCCTCAGAGTTACTTTTATTAAAATCCGTTAAATTCTTATCTGTAATCATGATGATTATTAGTTTTTCTTAATTAACAACAAGGAAAATAAAATTTAGTACATCGATCTAGTTGTTAATATTTGAGTATATATGAGTTATGCACAATTATAAAATAAATATTAAGATTATTAACAATGAAACATTAGGAATGAGGAATGAGGAATGAAGATTTTATCAGAGCATCGTTACAAGAGTGTCCATTACCGCAACTTCTGCAACAAGTCTATTTGATAGTTGAAATAAAATCTGAGTTATAATTGGGAAAAAAATAGCACAGAAAAAGGCATGAAGCGTCCTTCCAGATCGAAAAATCCTTACCCCTATGATAACTACTCTCAACCTCCCACTCGCAAAGGAGAAAAATCATCATCACTACTTAATAGTATTAACTACACTTTAGCCGCTATTTGTGCAGGTATTTTTATATTAGGTATTGGCGTTGGTATCGCTTTAAGTTCTGGACAAGTTACTACTGGCAATAACGTCGCATCTCGTGAAGTAATCGATCGAAGTGCTCCTAATCCAGAAATTTGTGTACAATTTGGTGCTAGTGCTATTGTTTCTGATTTACGGATATTTGTTACCCTGAATCCTTTTAATGTTTATGTAACTCAACCAAATATGCGTCCGGGATGTGTGTTAAGAAAAAATAATTGGTCAATATTAGAACAACAAAAATTAGTTACGGATAGTCAAGTAAGAGAATGCAAAAATCGGATGAATACTTTTGGATTCACTGGTACTTTAGAAAGTTCTCCGAAAATAGAATGTATTTATCAGAATGATGCTGCTGGAAATTTATTTCTTAATCGACCTGGTGCTGTTGATCCTCAACCTACGGAAAGTTTTTAAGATTACCACTATCAAGGTTGTGATTTGTAGATTGCAGATAAAATTGTAGCTTTAACTGATTCAAATTGTTTTTTTAGAATTATTTTACTTAACTCAGGTTGACTTTTTCCTTGCCATGAAGAACTTTTTATAATAAATTTATCTAATTGTTTTATTTTTTCTTCATTGATTTTTACAGTTAATAACTGTTTATATTTTGTTGGTTTATTAATCTCAAATAGCATAATATAATATAAATTTTTAGCCACTAGATTATGACTAATTTGATAACCAATTTCTGTTTTTAAATCTAAATAACAAGGCAACCATTTAGGCTCATATTGACGAGAATAAAGTAAATTAACCCATAAAATCATCGGATGGGGATCAAGTTGAAACATAAAATGATTAAAACAAAGAGTTGATTTTGGTTGAAATGTATTGACATCCTCAGAGTCTAACATCGTCCATAAACTGGAAAATGTCCCTTCTTGGGAGTCTGTTAAACAGGGAAAAACAATCTTTTTCTGGGGTTTATCTTCAGGCCAATTACTTTGTAAATATATTTGTTGTAAAGATTGAACTTTGTGATTATTCTGAACATTAATGGTTGAAGATACCGAGGTTTTATCTGAAGTATGTTTTTTATTATATTCTCTTTCTAAAGGAGTAATAATTCTAAGAATTTCACCAATATTTTGAGGGCGATCGGCAGGAGATTTAGACAAACATCTCATGATGATATTTTCCAAGTCTTGAGGTATTTGTATATAACTAGGAAAAGGTTGAGGTATATTTTCTTGATGTGCCTTATACCATGATTGAAAAGTACGATTTTCAGGAACAATAGGAGTTTTTTGGGTTAACATTTGATACATTAACACCCCCAAACTATAAATATCCGAAGTTGGGTGTAATTCTTCTTCTGCCATTTGTTCAGGAGAACAGTATTCAGGAGTACCCATGAAACTTTGTTGTGTTGTGCCTTGATTAGGATTACGAATTTGGGCAATACCGAAATCTAAAATTTTGACAATTTGTTCTTTTTCAGTATTTTTAGCTAAAAAAATATTACTAGGTTTAATATCCCGATGAATAATGGGAGCTAATTCGCCATTTACTAAAATACCGTTATGGGCACATTCTAAACCCAAACAAATTTGACGAGTTAAATATAAAAACCGATTAATAGAAATAGCTTTTTTTTTCACCATATGATCTAAATCATCCCCTTCTAAATATTCCATCACATAAAAGGGTACTTGATCATTCCCTAAACCATAATCTTTTACTTTAACAATATGATTACTTTGTTCTCCTAATAAAGCACTTATTTTCGCTTCCGTTTCAAATCGATGACGCATTTTCTCATCTAATAGCGCCTGAGATAAAAATTTGATAGCAACAATGGTATCCCCTGATGATTTATCCATCGCTTTAAAAACTTGCCCCATTGCACCTCTACCAATTTGACTAATTAATTGATAACGATTTGCCAATAAATCATCGGAATCTTTACCAAAAGATTTTACTAGATCTGATAATGGTTTAAACATTGATTCAGTTTGGAGGTAGCTATAGTATCTTAGTTATTACATTCTAACATTACGAGGATTTTTTCTCTCCTAACTTTAGGCAATCAGATTAAGTATATTGTTTTTTCGTGTTCAAAATTAGTTGCTTCCGCCATTCAAGGAATTAGATTAAGGGCGTTCAATTTTATTAGTACTTTTTTTAGCAAAATTTTAACGAATATCTTTATTTACAGAAGTTTTATATTTAGTAAATAGTATTACATAGATAATTCCTAATTCCTAATTCCTCATTAATTAACAAATTTAATATCTTATTTGTTTTGCTGTTTCAAAAAATACTCTCACACTTTCTTCAGGTGTTCCTACTAATACACCATGACCAAGATTCAGAATGTGTCCATTGTTACCAGCTTTATTCACAGTATCATGTATTCTTTGTTTAATAAACTCCGGTGAACCAAATAAAACACCTGGATCTATATTTCCTTGTACTTTCATTTGTTGTCCTAGTCTTTGCCTAGCTTCAGCCATATCCACAGTCCAATCAACACTAACAATATCAACACCAGATTGACCCATTCTTTCTAAAACACCAGCACTACCGCTAATATAAAGAATTAAAGGGGTATCGGGATGAGTAGCTTTTACTTGTTCAACAACTCTTTTTTGATATGGTAAAGCAAAGGTTTCATAGTCTTGAGGGCTTAATTCTCCTGCCCATGAGTCAAACATTTGTACAACTTGAGCTCCACAATCGATTTGATAACGAACATAAACAGCGATCGCATCAGCAACTTTACCTAAAAATTGATGTAGAATATCAGGCTCAGAAAAAGCCATACTTTTAATGACGGCATAATTTTTTGAGCTTTTACCTTCAATAGCATAAGCGGCTAAAGTCCAAGGTGCACCCACAAAACCTAAGACAGTAGATTTATTGCCAACTTCTTGGCGTAAAGTACTAAGAATAGTTTTAATAAAAGGTAAAGATTCTTCTGGATTTAAAGGGTGTAATTTTTCAACTTGCTCTAAACTACGAATAGGGGGATCAATAATAGGACCTTTACTTTCAATAATATCAAAAGGAATACCAATACCGGGCAAGGGTGTTAAAATATCAGAGAACATAATTACCCCATCTGGTTGAAAAGCGTACCAAGGCTGAAGGGAAATTTCAATAGCTAAATCGGCATTTTCTGATCTTTCACGAAATCCGGGATATTTATCTCTTAATTCACGATATACTTTCATATAACGTCCGGCTTGACGCATCATCCATACCGGAGGACGCTCTAACATTTCACCACGGGCTACCCTTAATAGACAAGGCAAATCGCTCATTATATCTTTAATCTTATAAATTTAAGTGCATTTCATAGCTTATCACTACACCTATGAACTCTCCAAAAAATGTAACGATGTGTGAAGAATTAGCAATGGGTTTAACTCATATCTTGCACCTAGTTGAAAATTGGCTTGTGAGAGGGAGTAATCAGTAATGAGTAATCAGTAATCAGTTTCAGTTTCAGTTTCAGAATTGACACTAACAGCTATAAAATTGATTACCTCACTTTAGGCTATTAAGTTAAGTATTTTTGTTCTGATGCAAGATCTCAGTTTAAGGCTTTTGTTAAAAATAATTAGGTGTTTCCCTTTTTTTTTTAATACACGAGTGCAAAATAAAAACTAAGATAAGATTTGGATAGTTTAAATCAATTTTATTCACAAATCCGCTCTTGCCAA
>NZ_VRZC01000128.1 GCF_016743215.1 Geminocystis sp. GBBB08 | reverse complement strand
CTATATCTTGAAATTGCTGTTTAATTTCTTGATAAATTTCAGTGGAAAATGTTGGGCAAAGTTGCTTAAATTTTATTCTATTTTCTCTATTCTCATAAATAATGCCAATTTTTTCTAAAGAATTTAATATTGCTTTTAAACCTAATTCACTCATATCTATTTCTTCTAATATTTGTTTTATTTCTCTTGTTTTATCTTCCTGAATTAAATGTTTAACTATCCCGATAAATTTTTGCCATAATTCTTGACTATTTTTTTGATTATTATGATTATAGGCTAAGACTAAATTTTTTTTAGATGCCATAGCATTTTGATAATTATGGGTAATTTCTTGCCATTGAAAAGGACATTTATCTAATAAAATATCATCATTATTAGTGCTTAATAAGGTTGTTTGATAACGATGATCGATAATAGAAGGTGAAGGTTTTATGGTGTTATAATAATTACTCTTTTCTTGACTAAATTTAAGATCAATAATTCTAATATAATATTTTTTTTCTGCACAATTATAATCTAATTCTACTACTACATCATAATAGCAATTAAGGTTAATGTCACTGCTATAATGTCCTAACCAAATACCATTAAAACCTTTATCTGGAGAAGTTTGATCAAAAATTGTAAAATAAGTTTGGATATATTGTCCTTGTTTTATTTTACTATTGTAACTTTTATTTGTATTTCTTAAAATTTTAAACCAACAATTTTTTATTAATAATTTAGGGTTAGGATTATCCACGCTAGAAGGCTCAATTAATCTTAATTCATGACGTAAATTTTGACCTAATTCAGCTACTGTTATTATTAAATCAATATTAATAATTGGTTGTAAAGAATCAAAACTAATTTTACTTCTAATTTGCTGATTAAGATTATCTCTAAGTAAGGCAATATTTTCTACAGGTAAAGATAATTCGATGGTGTCATGATAATGAATAAGACGATGTAATAATTCTTGTTTATTAGTTAATAATTCAGCTAAATCAATATTCTTGATCCCACAACCATAACCTTTTGCTATCATAGAATCATTATCGATAGATAAGAAGATAGTAGGTCGATTATATTCTTGACTGATAATATTAGTGATTAAGGGTAAAATTTTTACTTCCCATTGACTATCGCTAACAAGAATAACTCCAATATTCGATATATCTAAATTCTGTATTTTTTTCTTTACTTGATTAAGAATTTTTTTCTGTAACTCTTTCACATTAAAATGAGCTTTTTCTACTTTATTAGCTAAATCTTCACCTAATTTTTCATCCTTCGTAGTTAATAATTGAAAAATAAAATTAGTACTATTTTCAATATAATTAATTGCATTAATTCTTTGGGCAATACCTAGAGAAATATCCATCGCTCGATCGCCATTATCTTGACATAATTGAACTAAAATAGCAATAGCTGATCGTTTTGTTTCTTTTAAAATTTTAATGCCTTCCCGTGCTAAATAACGACAATCGCCTTTTAAAGGAGTGGCATCCACTAATAAACCAATGGCAACTAAATCAAGTAAATTGCGAATAGGTTGAGAAGAAAGAGAAGAAAATTTTTGAGATAAAGCCTCTAGTAACTTATAGGCTATAGCAACCCCTGAAAGATGGTAAAAAGGGTGATTTTCAGCAAAATTTAAGGGATTAAGGAAAGAAATTACCTTTGGGCGATCGTCTGGTAAACTATGATGATCAATAATAATTATATCGATACCTAAACTATTAGCATAATTAATTTCACTAGAGTTATTACTTCCCATATCGGCGGTGATAAGAAGGCTAATTCCTTGTTGTTGTAAAAAATCAATACCATGACTTTTTAAACTATGAGAATCATTTAAACTATCAGGAAGATGATAAATTAACTGATTTTCGAGAGGGAAAAAAAGTTTTAAACCTTCCCACAAAACACAAGTAGCGGTGACACCATCAAGATTATAACCTCCCCAAATAGCAATTTTTTCTCTTTGATTCCATGCTGTTTCTAAACGTGTTAATGCTTGTTTAATTTCCCATCCAAATTCAGAAATAAAAGAAGGAGATTGATAATTATTTGTCTCTAAAAACCAATTTAATTGTTGAGAATCACGGATACCTCTACCCCATAATAATGGTGCTAAATAATCAGAGTTATTTTTGTTGGTGAGGTAATTAACTTCTCTGAAAAACCATTCAGGAATATCATTATTTTGGGCAATTTTCCATTCAGTTTTCATGTGTCATGCCTTAAGTAGGGGTGCATCAAAAAGTTAGTAACGGTAGGAATACTCCCTTTATCCTCTCTTAAAAGGAAGAGAATATTGAATACAGCCAATTCCTAATTTATTCTAATTGTCAATTATTAACGCACTTGTTTCAAGCTATCTACTTTCTTGGTGAATAATTCGGTAAATAAACTCAAAACAGTACGATTTTCCTTAACTTTAATGTTGACACTTACTGACATACCCGACTGTAAGACGACAGGCTCACCCCTGATGACTAACTTTTGAGCATCTAATTCTATTTTCACTGGAAAACGATAGAAATTATAAATTTGATCAGGTGGTAGTGCATCTGAACCAAGAAAATACACTTTTCCTTTTATATCTCCAAATTCACTGTAAGGGAAAGAGTCAATTCTGACATCACTATCTTGCCCTACTTGTACAAAACCTATATCTTGGTTAGTAACATAAACTTCAGCTATTAAAGGATTATCAGGACCAGGATCGGGTACTATTTTTAGTAATGCTTCTGATTGTCCAATTTTTGGCACAAACCCAACACCCGCTTGTAAATCAAAAACGACACCAGATACAGGGGCTTTTAATTCTTGATATTTAATCGTTTGTTTGGCACTACTAATTTGACTGTTAGTTTCGGCGATACGTTTTTCATTATCGACAATGACTTTATTTATTTGAGAGTCTAATTCTGCAATACGTTGATTATTTACTGCCATGCGATCGCGAACATCTTTTTCAGTTATAGCTAAAGTATTTTTAAATTGTTCTTCAGCTTGATTAATATTAAGACGTAAACGAGCTTTTTCTTCTTTTAATTGTTCAATTTCTGCTAAAGTAGTATCTACCTTTTGTTGTTGATTTTCAAACTCAATTTTACCATTAGATTTACGATCGACTAAATCTCTTCTTCTGTCTTGTACTTGTTGTTTTTGTCGTTCAATTTGAATGGTGGCTAACGCACCTTCTTCCGATAATGGTGTAATACTGTCAAGAATTTCTTGATCAATTCTTAAACTTTCTTCGGCTTCAATGACAGATTTTTCATTCCGATTTTGGATTTCTTGTAATACTTTGCGATCATTAATTACTTGTTTTTGAGCATCAGCTAATTTAACTTCCGTTTGGCTAAGTTGTTTTTCCAATTGTTGAGTCTGTAGTTTTGCCGCCCCAGAGCGAGAATTTAATTCTGCAAAAGCCGCTTGTAGTCTGGCAATTTCCTCTGGTTTAAGTTCACTAATGTTACTCGTTCCTTCTGATAATTGTATTTTATATAATTGATTTTCAGCAACTAATTCGGCTCTATTTAAAGCTAAGGCTTCTATTTCAGGCGGTAATTTTAAATTCCTAATAGCCTGTTTTATTTGTGTCGGACTCAATAAAGAATTAATTAAAGTACGATAGAATTTATTTTCTTGTACTAAAGAATTTCTGATTTTTTCCAAAGATTCTAGCTGTGAAGTACTAGCATCAGAATCAAAAACTACCATCAAATCACCTTTTTTGACGTGTTGCCCATCTTCTACTTTTACTTCTTTAACGACACCATTTAAAGGTGCTTGAATTTCTTTGACTGTAGTTTTTGGTTTTAATTGTCCTCTTGCCGTTACAACCTGTTCTATTTTAGCAATGGCTGCCCAACTAATGGCAAAAACTGTTACTCCCATAATACTCCATGCTATAGTACGAGACCAAATAGGAGATGGTTTAAGAAGGACGTCTTTTTCAAAATCGGAAGTATTAAGATTAATTTTTGATTCTTCAACGGGTTTTTTACCGTTAGTGTTGTTGGCATTTTCTTGTAATAATGTATCTGTTTTTAGATAATTCTTGCCGTTATTGTTGTTCATAATCATTAATAGTTGTAAAGTTTACATCCTCATTTCTAACTTCTAACTGTAAAACAGCTATCTTGCCTGTAATTCCTAACTCCTAATTATTGTTAGATTTTTGCTGTTGTTGATAAAGATAAAAATAACGTCCAGTCATCGCCATTAATTCACGATGAGTACCTTTTTCGACTACTGCCCCTGTATCCATCACTACAATTATGTCAGCATTTTGAATTGTACCTAAACGGTGAGTAATAAATAATACTGTACGATCGCTAAAAGCATGAATTAAATTTTGACATACTTGAGCTTCTGTATTATAGTCTAAGGCACTGGTAGCCTCATCTAAGATCAACATTCTCGGATTTTGCAAAACAGAACGGGCGATGGCAATACGTTGTCTTTGTCCGCCGGATAAAGAAGCTCCTCTTTCTCCTACTCTAGTATTATAACCATTGGGTAAATTCATAATAAAATCATGAGCAACAGCTATTTCAGCAGCTCTAATAATTTCTTCAGTGGTAGCGTCAGGATTAGTTAAAGCAATATTCTCTAATACAGTACCATCAAATAATAAACTTTCTTGAGGTACTACTCCTATTTGTCTTCGTAAAGAGTACAATTCAACTCGAGTAACATCATAACCATCAATCAAAATACGTCCAGCTTCAGGTTCGTAAAGTCGAGAAACCAGTTTTGTCATGGTACTTTTACCTGCACCACTTTCGCCCACAATACCGACAAATGTACCTGCTGGAAATTCAATACTAACATTATTTAATTGTAACGGACCTTGAGGTTTAAAACGAAAACAGACATTATCATATTTCAAAGTACCCTGAATTAAAGGCATAGGAATGTTATCTCGATCTTCTTGGGCTTCTTGAGGATGATCGACAATATCCGCTAAACGTTCCAGAGATAAAGCGGTTTGTTGGAAATTCTGCCATAATTGAGCAAGGCGTAAAATTGGTGAAGTTACATAACCAGAGATAATCCGGAAAGCGATTAACTGCCCTAAAGTCAATTCTTGTTGTAGGACTAAGTAAGCACCAACCCACAAAACTAAAAGTTGAGATAATTGGTTAAGAAAATTACTAGCCGAACCTGCTAAAGTTTGAGTAATCACCGTTCTAAAACCAGTACCTACATATTTAGCATAACGCTCTTGCCACTCCCAACGAGATTTTAATTCGATATTTTGAGCTTTAACTGTCTGAATCCCTGACATAATTTCCACTAAGTGGGATTGAGTTTCTGCATTACGTTCAGCTTTTGCTCGTAATTGACGGCGAATTAGTGGCGAAAAAATGAGGGTTAAAAGTACAAAAACAGGAATAATACCTAATGCCACAAAAGTTAATAAGGGGCTATACACAAACATTACCGCAATATAAATAACGGAAAAAATCGAATCTAAAACCACCGTTAATGCCGTTCCCGTCAAAAATGATCTAATATTCTCTAACTCATTAATACGAGTAGAAATTTCCCCTACTGGACGCTTTTCAAAGTATCTCAGAGGTAGCCGTAAAAGGTGATCAATAATATCAGAACCCAAAGTCATATCAATGCGGTTAGTGGTATCCACAAAAGAATAAGTCCGCAAAGTGCTTAAAATAGCTTCAAATACTGCTAAAACTACTAAAAAGATTCCTAAAACTTGTAGAGTATCAGGGCTATTTTGCACAATAACTTTATCAATAATGATCTGAATCATCAAAGGATTAGCAAGGGCAAACAGTTGAACAAAGAAAGAAGCAATAAATACTTCTATTAAACTCCATTTATATTTAATTAAAGAAGGTACAAACCAACTTAAACCAAATTGTTCTTGAGGGGTTTCTTTCGTTTGTTTAAGTAATAAAACTTTACCTTCTTGCCCCCAAATTTCCAGAAAATCGTTAGTTTTATATTCTTTCACCCCTGAAAAAATAGGATTTGCTACGATGATTGTTTTATCACTGGTAGCATAGACAATCACTAAAGAATCAGATAATTTTGTTAAAAAAGGTCCTTCTAAACGCCCTAAAGCCCCAGCAGGAATATTAATCAGTTGAGCATTTAAGCCTATTAATTCTGTAATTGCTCCACAAATATCGAGGGATAAACGCCCACTTCGTTGAACTTGTTCTTTGATAATACGAACTAATACTTCACCTCTATAGGGTATTTTATAGTATTTACTTAACATTCGCATACAAGCAATACCAATATCTGCTTCGGTTTTACCCCCAAAAAAGGGATATTTTCTTAGAGGTTTTTTACTTTCGAGGTTTAACGCACTGGGTTGTTTTTGTAATATTGTTGGATCAGCTGCTGGAATTTCTTGATTATCCATCAACACCGATGGCGTAACAGTGGGAATCTGATTATTATTTGAAGGAGAATCATCTGCCCAAACATCTTCTATTTCTTCTTGTTTAACAGAAGCGTTGTTATTTGTGGGCTTGTGTAATTCTTGATGCTCAGGTAACTCTATAGAAATAAAACGGCAATCAGTTTCAAGGGTTAATAGACTATCAGAAGGAATTTCTGAGCCTATTTCAAAGTTTTTAATGATACCGCTACTCAATACCCAAATCTGATTTTCTGGTGGTGGTGGTAGTTGTTTTTGTTTTCCTGAAGACAAATTATAAACTTGAACATGATCAATGGCTTGTTTCGTTAATTCTTTCAGATTCCCTTCCCCAGTCGCTCGATGAGTAAGTTGATAACCTAATAAATCAAAGACTTCGATTAAACCTGCCTGATTTTGATAATATTCTTTCACCGATGGATGTTTTTTGATTAACTCTAAAAATTTATCTCTGTCTAAAGTTAAAGCAATTACCGCTGTCGATGCGATCGCCGTTTCACATGGAAAACCTCGAATTAAGCTTTGCCAACCGATAACATTACCATTACTGAGTAATTGTAAACTAACGGGTTGACTATTGCGTGGATCATAAGCAATACAACGAGCTTGTCCTTCATAAATAATGGCAATGTAAGGAGGGATTTTGTCTTTAATGAGCATAATCTGCCCCAAATCATATTTGAGAGGTTGAAAATGCTTAGATATTTCCTCAATAGTCGTTGATGATAATTGTTTAAAAGGTGTCACTGTAGAGATAAATTCTGCTACAGAACTAACTGTATATACCATGATTTATAATATTTGATTTATTTTTCTGTTCAATAAAGCAATTTTAATTTTGTTAATTGTAATTTAAAATCTCCAAGATCTAACATTATTCATCTTTCATTTTGACATTTTATTCTATATTTTCTGTCACGGTTTCTTTTTGAAGGTTTAGTTGTACTTGAGTTTGGATAATTTCATTCAACCATGTATTAAATAACTCATCAAGTAATCTTCTTTGCATATTTTGATCTAATTGTGCCGCTAAATACTTTTCTAAACGTAAAATAACAATCCATTCACCGATTCTCATGGGCGGTAATACTTGCCCGGGTTGGGATGTCATTAATTTTTGAGAAATTTCAGGATGAGGAATAGTTAATTCTACTGGGCCGATTAATCCACCAGTTTCAGCTTCTGCACCTTGAGAATATTGTCGGGCTAACTCAGCAAATTCTTTTTCTCCTTCACTAATCCGAAAATATAATTCTTGAGCTTCTCCCGCATTTTTTGTTCTAATCAATGAATAAATGATTTTATCTAATTCTCTTTTTCGCTTTAAGTAATAGGATTCAATTTGATTACCCCATTTTTCTACTTTATATTTTTCTAATTTAATCCCCCTTAAAATTCTTTCTTGTAACTGTTCTCTTGTCAAATAGTTTCTTGTTAACCAAAGTTTTAACTTTTCTGTATCCTCCGTATTTAATTGCATCTGCATAAAAAACTGTTGTTGTGCTATGGCAGTTTCTTCGGGAGTACATTGAATGTGGGCGATCGCCTCATCTAAAATAATTTCTCTAGCTAAAGGGGCGATCATTTGTTTTTCAGCTAATAAAGGAAAAATATTTTTTGGGGTAATAATAACATCCCCGACTTGTAAACTAGGATTCATAAACAATAATCAATAAACATAACATAAAATACTATAGCAATGAATGAGGAATCAGGAATCACCAATGACCAATAATGACCAATGATCAACCACTAATGACAAATCACTGTCAATATTTACATTTATTTACAAAATCACGAGAATTTGATATAAAATGTATCAATTTGAAAGAAAAACGAATGAGGTAAAAGCTCTCTATGTATATTGTTCATATTGCTTCAGAGTGCGCACCTGTGATTAAAGCAGGAGGATTAGGGGATGTTGTCTATGGGTTGAGCCGTGAAATCGAAAATCGAAGTCATGCGGTAGAAATCATCTTACCTATGTATGATTGTATGCGTTATGATCATATTTGGGGTTTGCACGATGCCTATAAAGATTTATATGTTCCTTGGTATGGTGGCACTATTCATTGTTCGGTATTTTGTGGTTGGGTTCATGGCAGACTCTGTTTCTTTATTCAACCCCATTCTGACGATCATTTCTTTAATCGGGGTTGTTACTATGGTCAAAATGACGATAATATGAGGTTTGCTTTTTTCTCAAAAGCGGCTTTAGAATTTCTTTTTATTAGTAATAAACGCCCTGACATTATCCATTGTCATGATTGGCAAACGGG
Source organism: Geminocystis sp. GBBB08 (assembly GCF_016743215.1). Lineage (GTDB taxonomy): Bacteria > Cyanobacteriota > Cyanobacteriia > Cyanobacteriales > Cyanobacteriaceae > Geminocystis. The sequence continues at coordinate 2,636 of NZ_VRZC01000128.1, read as the reverse complement.
CTTAATTCCGGTGATGTTATACGAGATGTATAAATGGCATGGTATGGCTAATCAACGGGTTTGTTATACAATTCATAATTTTAAACATCAAGGTATTTGTGGCTCTGAAGTGTTACAGGCTACGGGCTTGAATAATGAGCCTTATTATTACAGTTATGATCGCCTCAGAGATAATTTTAATCCTTTTGCCCTCAATATGATGAAAGGAGGTATTGTTTATTCTAATCATGTCAATACCGTTTCCCCTCATCATGGTTGGGAAGCAAGATTTAGCGGTGTTAGTTATGGTTTAGGTCATACTTTACAACTCCACAACTATAAATTTAGCGGTATTCTCAACGGTATTGATTATAATATTTGGAATCCTGAAATTGATACTTTCATCCCTTATCAGTACAATATCAGTAAAATTAGTCAGAAAGCAAAAAATAGAAAAGCCTTACGAGAAAGACTATTATTAAAAGATGATCAAAAACCCATCGTTGCCTATATTGGCAGACTTGATCGTCAAAAAGGAGTAGAATTAGTACACCATGCTATCTACTATTCTCTCCATCATAATGCTCAATTTGTCTTATTAGGATCAGCTACCGAATCTGCTATCAATAATTGGTTTTGGCATGAAAAACACTTTCTCAATAACAACCCCGATTGTCATTTAGAATTAGGTTTTAATGAAGAATTAGCCCATTTAATTTATGCCGGAGCAGATATTAATGTAGTACCTAGTGATTATGAACCTTGTGGTTTGACTCAAATGATTGGATTAAAATATGGTACTGTTCCAGTAGTTCGTGGAGTAGGTGGTTTAATTGATACAGTTTTTGATAAGGATTATGATCAAAATCATCCAGAAGAAGAAAGAAACGGGTATGTCTTTTATGAAACAGATCATCCTGCCCTAGAATCAGCTTTAGAAAGAGCGATCGCATTATGGCATCTTTTCCCTAAAGAGTTTGAGAAATTGCAAAAACAAGGGATGAATTATGATTATTCTTGGAAAAATCCAGGGCAAAAATATATTGATCTTTACGATTTTTTACGTCATAAATAATTAATTAGGGGTGCGTCAAAAAGTGTTTTGGTGAGGATAGGGAATAGGGAATGGGCAACGTCTGGGCAATAGGCAATAGGTAATAGGCAATAATGCTAAATTTTCTAAATTCTAAATTCTAATCTCAAATAACCTTTATTTTTATTCGTAAAAAGTTTGTACGTTGCCATTAGGACTTAAAATTAATCTAACAGTAACTTGATCAATATCAGTAAATGAAGATGTCATTTTTTCTCCTAATAATGGCATTTGGGTACGATCAAGAAAAATAATTGCTACTTGCCCCATGGGGGTTATTTTGGTTAAAGAGCCACTTTGATTAAAATTTAAACGGTATTCAATACTTTGTTTTAAATTTTCGGGGGGTTGCCACTTATTTTGAAAATATTGTTTCACATCACCAGAAACCATTGCACCAGATTTTTTCCCCTCCAATGACGAATCTAATTTGCTGATGTGTTGACTAAAATCAGGCATATTTTCAATCACTGAAGGTGAAACACTATTCAAAGTATTAATACCGGGTTGAATTGGATTAGGAATATTCTCTTGAGGTGTAGGTAAAAGATTTTGCACTTTGTCCAAATTACGAGATTGCAATACTGGTAAACTCGAAAGGCGAGAAGGGTATTCAGGAGTAGGGATAGGAGTAGGTGCTGCCGGTGAAGAAGAATGTATTATCGTTGTTGGTTGAAAAGAAGGCGTGACGGGCTGTATAGAGGGTTGAATACCCCCCATTAAATTAGGTGGATTTTCATTCACCATCATCACAGACGAAGGTGGTAAATTAGATATAGATGGTGCTAAAGGTGGTGGTGCAATCACCATTTCTGCTCTTTGAGTAGGAGAATTATGATTAAGAATATTATTATTTACGGTATTTGTTTCATTCCCTTGGGGTGGAGCACTAACAGGGGAGGGGGGTAATAAAGGATTTCTCTTTTTCAAATCTTCTGGTACTTCAGGAGTAATAATAGAAGGTAAGGTGCTAGGATCTAATTTTGAAGGTGGAATAACAGGCTCAACATTTGGTTTAATGGCTTGTTGATTTAAGTCTTGGGTAATAGTGTTTGTAGTAACTTGTCTTTCATAACGCCACCAAATACTTCCCCCAATCAAAAAAACTAAAGCAGTTATGGTGATACTCAATCCTAAGTTACTAGAAATAGAATCTTCTTGATTGATCAACTTTTTTGATGAATCTAAATAATAAGCTGATAAAGCATTGACAAAATCCAATAGTTGAGTGTTAGTTAAAACTATTTCAATAATTTCTTCTTTTGGGAAAAGAGAATGATAAAAAAGTCGGTGACGATAGGTAGAATCTCTGGTTATAGAAATAAATTCTTCTTGATTTGCTGAAGGTAACTCACAAGCTAAACATTCATCGAAAATATTATTGATTTTTAAATAATTATTGATATATTCGTTTACTTTTTCTCTTAATTTTTCTAATAAATTGCGATCGCCAATTATACTACTTCTATCATTTTGAGGTAAACGAGGATCATCAAAATGTAACTGAAAACTAAAATGTTGGGGAAAAGGTTTTGAACCAAAATTAAGCCAAGGAGAATGAGGA
>NZ_VRZC01000127.1 GCF_016743215.1 Geminocystis sp. GBBB08 | reverse complement strand
CTATTGCACGGGCTAAAGAGTTAGACTTACAAGTAATTATCACTGATCATCACGATTTACCGCCAAAATTACCCCCTGCCGATGCTATTTTAAACCCCAAATTATTACCCACAAATTCTCCCTATTATAGTTTAGCCGGAGTAGGAGTTGCTTATGTTTTAGCTGTCACTTTAGCTCAACATTTCGATAAGTTACAAGGTTTAACAAAATCTCTTTTAGAATTATACACCGTAGGTACGATCGCCGATCTTTCAACCTTAACAGGAGTTAATCGCCGTTGGTTAAAAAGAGGTTTAAAATTATTGCCCAATTCTGATATTTTAGGAATAAAAGCCTTAATTAATTTAGCAGAAATTGACGGACAAAAAAAACTCTTAAATTCTGATGATATAGGCTTTAAAATAGGACCTAGAATTAACGCTATTGGGCGAATTGATGATCCTCAAATTGTTATTGAATTACTCACCACTGAAGAGGAAGAAATTGCCATAACAAGGGCGATGCAATGTCATTTAAGCAACCAAACTCGTCAAAATTTAGGCAAAAAAATTGAACAAGAAGCCGTTAAAATAATTGAAGAAACTCCTTTAAATTTTTATGATGATCGAGTATTATTAATTATTAATCAAAATTGGCATCATGGAGTTATTGGAATAGTCGCTTCTCGTTTAGTAGAAAGATATGGAGTTCCAGTTTTTATTGGTACTTATGAAGAAGAAAACCCAGAAATCATAAGAGGTTCAGCTAGAGGAATTGAGGAATTTAATGTATTTTTAGCTTTGCAAAATTGTGATGATTTATTAGAAAAATATGGTGGTCATAAAGCTGCGGGAGGATTTAGTTTTCTTAATAAAAATTTATCATTAATTAAAAATAGATTGAGAGATTTTGCTCATCAAACTTTAATACCCGACTATTTAAAACCTTTAATTAAAATAGATGCGACAATTAATTTTAGTGATATTAACTTCAAATTATTAAAAGAAATCGAAAGTTTATATCCTTGGGGAATAGAAAATAAAGCACCAATTTTTGCCACCTCAAATGTAGAAGTATTTTTACAAAAATTAACCAAAACAGGAGAACATTTACAGCTAACATTAATCCATAATAATATTCAATTAAAAGCCATTGCTTGGCGTTGGAGTGATTATTTTCCCTTACCGCCACTAATTGATATTGCCTATAGACTTAAAGAAAATGAATGGAATGGAGACAAATCAATTCAACTAGAAATTATTGGTGCTAAACTCCCTAATTTGTTAAGGGGTTGATTAAGGGAAAAATCTCCTTGCTTTGTTAATCAACCATAAGAAAAAAAAGATTTTGTTAACAAATTAATGCCTTTTTGTGCCACTTGAGAATAACTTAATTTACCGCTAAAAATTTTTAACATTGTGGAAGCTGAAACAGGATTTTTCTCCATAACTTGATACCCTAATTGCGGGAAACGATAAAATATTTGTGACAATCTTTGTGCCCAAATCATTTCTTTTCCCCATTCTTGAGTCATAACTTCGGTATATTTTTCTAAAGCATTAATATCTCCTGATAAAGCGTTATGGATTGCTTCTGAGGCTTTTAAACCACTAAAAATTGACGGGCGAATACCTTCTGCTGTAAAAGGATCAACTACACAAGCCGCTTCTCCTGCTAAAAGAGCGTTATCGGTATGTAACTTTTGATCTCCATTCCATAGTGAGATCGGATGTCCATGCTCAGAAGCATTATCAAGGGTAAGATTAAATAAACTAGCATAATTAGCGATAATTTTATGGTAACTTTGAGCTTTTCGTTGTAAACCAAAAACTCCCGCCCCCATAGAAAAACCATCAGCTTTGGGAAAATTCCAAGCATAGCCATGTTGCACAAAACCAAACTCAAAATAAGTATCATTAGATTGATTATGAGAAGGGATTTCCACTTCTAGCGCACCTGATACCAATTTTTTTAGTTTCTTAAACCCTAAACGCTTTGCCATAGTGCCTTTTGCACCATCGGCGGCAATGAGATAACGCCCTGAAAATTCTTGATTAGAGGTTTTAACTATCCATTTATCACTTTTAAACTCAATATCTGTTACTTCAGTTTTATCTTGTAAAATTGCACCCTGTTTAACAGCTTGTTGCACTAAAAAATAATCGAAAATATCCCTTCGCACCATCCAAATAGGATAATTTTTTGTATTTACGGCAATGGTTTTTTCATGTTCCCAGGTACAATAAACTTGATTAGTAGTTAAAGAAATAGCAGGGCTAAAATCAAAATCGAACCATTCTTGAATAACAGAAGAAACCCCACCACCACAGGGTTTATAACGGGGTAAATCTGCTTTATCTAAAATTAAAACAGAATGCCCTTTTTTTGCCAAATGATAACCTGTTGTGCCACCAGTAGGACCTGAACCAACTATAATGCAATCATACATAGATTAATTAACAATGAACAATGAATAATATACTTGTGCAACAACAAGTCAGACAATGGGCAATAGGCAATGGTAATATCTTCATTCTAAATTCTAAATTCTTTTGGTAATACTGTCATTCTGGGCTATGGAGAAGAATCTCTAAAACCTTTATTTTTCTTTATAATCCATAACTTCTAGCATATTATTTTGAATATCTTAACAAAAATTAACAAAATATAGTAGAATTGTTACAACAAAAACTAAATCTTATATTAAAGAGTATGATAGCGAATCAATTTCCCTGGCTTACTATAATAATTGCCTTTCCTTTCATCGCTGCACTACTTATTCCCTTAGTGCCTGATAAACAAGGTAAAACCCTTAGATGGTACGCTTTAGGAGTCGGATTAACTGATTTTATTTTAATGTGTTATGTTTTTTGGCAACATTACGATACAACAAATGCCAGTTTACAACTTGTTGAACAATATTCGTGGATTCCTCAACTGGGTTTAAGTTGGGCAGTGTCGGTAGATGGTTTATCTATGCCCTTAGTACTTTTAGCAGGTTTAGTCACTACTTTATCAATTTTTTCAGCATGGCAAGTCGATCGTAAACCCCGTTTATTTTACTTCCTTATGTTAGTATTATACTCGGCACAAATTGGCGTATTCGTTGCTCAAGATATTTTATTATTATTCATCATGTGGGAATTAGAATTAGTTCCTGTATATTTATTAGTATCCATTTGGGGAGGGCAAAAAAGACGTTATGCCGCCACAAAATTTTTACTTTATACCGCTTTAGCTTCTATTTTTATCCTCATCGCTGGTTTAGGAATGGCATTATACGGCGGAGGAGAAATCACCTTCGACATGATGGCATTAGGCTTAAAAGAATATCCCATTGGTTTAGAAATTTTACTCTACGGCGGGTTACTAATTGCCTTTGGTGCCAAATTAGCAGTTTTTCCGCTACATACATGGCTACCTGCTGTCCCTGTTTAATACTCCTCTCCCATATCCATGATATTAGCAGGAGTTTTGTTAAAAATGGGTGGTTATGGCTTAATTCGCCTCAATTTAGGATTATTACCAGAAGCCCACGTTTATTTTGCCCCCATTTTAGTGATTTTAGGGGTTGTAAACATAGTCTATGGCGGTTTTGCTTCTTTTGGTCAAACGAACATGAAACGCCGTCTAGCCTATTCTTCGGTGTCTCACATGGGTTTTGTCTTAATCGGTATCGCTTCTTTTACTGACTTAGGTATCAGTGGTGCAATGTTACAAATGCTATCTCATGGTTTAATTGCCTCACTATTATTCTTCCTTGCTGGGGTGACATATGATCGCACTCATACTATGTTCTTAGATGAAATGGGAGATATAGGAAAAGCTATGCCCAAAGTATTCGCCTTATTTACTGCTGGGGCGATGGCATCCTTAGCATTACCCGGTATGAGTGGCTTTGTCAGTGAATTAGCAGTATTTGTGGGTTTCAGTAATAGCGATGTTTATGACTCAATTTTCCGCACAGTAACCATAATTCTCAGTGCTGTTGGTTTAATCTTAACTCCTATTTATCTCCTCTCAATGTTAAGACAATTATTCTACGGCACCGATAAAATTCAGATGTGTACTATAGGAGATATTACAAAAAATGACAGTTCAGATAATGAACCGGCAGTATGTTTCGGGAATAGCTGTGTATTACCAACTGAAGCAGTTTACGAAGATGCAAAACCAAGAGAAATATTTATTGCGGCTTGTTTCTTAGGCTTAATTCTTAGTGTTGGCTTCTATCCAAAATTAGCAACTCAACTTTATGACGTTAAAACGTTGGCAGTCAATGCACAAATTCGTCAGTCTTATATTCAAATAGCAGTAACAAATTCTCCCCTTATCAAGTCACAATTAGCAACCATTAACCAAAAGGAAATTTAGAATGAGGAATGAGGAATGAGGAATTTGCAATTACTGGTAGGGATTTCTGTTTTACCACTATTGAGTATTGAGTATTGAGTATTGAGTATTGACTATTGACTATCCACTATCCACATATTAGCTAAATTATCTATTTGTTCATTCTTGTGAAAATTAAGATATGCTATAAAAAAAGACTGTATTCAGCAATTTTGCATTTTTGAAAGAATATATCATATAATCTAAAAAATAAATCTTAAATAAATATTAAGAATTTTCAAGATTGTAATGATGACAATAAGGAGGAATCAATGTTTATTCGATTAGCACATCAATATAGAGAATTTGTTAAGGATTTAGTAATTAATCTTCAAGTCTTAGCAATCGTTTTAGAAAAAAGAGGTTATATAGCCTCATGTTATACTTGTGGAACAGAATTAACCAGTGCTTCTTTTATGGTTAGCCTTGGTGATAATCACTTAATTCGTTTTCTAGTCTCTGATTATGGAATTACTTGGACTGAAATGCAAGATGACAGAGAATTAATGAAGTTAGAAGGTGCTGAAGCTATCAGTCAATTAGAAGAATTAGCTAATTTAGTCAAATATCAGATTAAATCTTCTGACAGTAAATCCCCTAAATATGATCATAGTTTATTAGTTCGTTAAATTTAAGTTATTATTGATAATTAACAATACTTTTAGGATGCTTCTGTGTGAATAATGAAAAAGTAATAAACTTGTGGAAAAAAATTCTTTTTGCTTGTAGTAAGAAATTTATCTCTCAATTTTCTTAACTAAAGCCCATGTCTAATGATCTTTTTTCCCATCTTATGAGGTATTGTAAAAAATTGCTCTATTGTTAATTATTAATTTTTAATTGTAAATTGCTAAAGCTTTGATAGAACAAGAAACTTTTCGTTTATTAGAATGGCAGAGATTATGTCAACATCTCTCTACTTTTGCCGCTACTAAATTAGGTGTAATGGCATCTAGTCAATTAACCATACCTAATACTCTATCTGAAACTAATTATTTATTAGCTCAAACAAAAGAAGTTTGTGACATAGAAACAAATATAAATGCAAATTGGTCATTTAATGGTATTCATGATATTGGCGATTCTCTTGAAAGAGCAAAAATTGGCGGTGTTTTAACTGGTGATGAGTTGTTAAATTTGGCGACAACTTTATCAGGAGTGCGTAAACTAAGAAGAGTAATTGAAGATCAAGAAAACTCTCCTACCCTTCAACAATTAGTTAAAGATTTAAGAACTTTCCCCGAATTAGAGCAAGAAATTCGCTATTGTATAGATGATCGTGGCGAAATCACAGAAAGAGCAAGTCCTGAATTAAGTGAAATTCGTCAAAAAATTAAGACTTTACGCCATAAAATTCACCAAACTTTACAAGGTATTATTCAAAAAAATAGTACCGCATTACAAGAACCTGTTATCACTCAAAGAGGCGATCGCTTTGTCTTGCCGATTAAAGCTAGTCATAGTGGACAAATTCAAGGTATAGTTCATGATACCTCTACCAGTGGCGTGACGTTATATTTAGAGCCGAGAGTGATTATCGAATTAGGAAATAAGCTACAAACTAGCCGTAATCAAGAGAAAAGAGAAGAAGAAAAGATTTTAAGACAGTTAACAGCGAAAGTTGCCGAAGTTTGGCAAGATTTAGAGCAATTATTAGCTATCGCCACAGCCTTAGATTTAGCTACAGCCAAAGCCCGTTATAGTTTATGGTTGAATGGTTATCCACCAGAATTTATTGATTTTCGAGATGGAGAAAGCATCCATTTAAGAAAAGTGCGACATCCCTTATTGATATGGCAGGAAAAACATGAGGAGGGTAAAGAAGTTATCCCCATTGACGTATTAATTACCTCAGAAACCAGAGTTGTAGCGATTACAGGACCTAATACTGGAGGTAAAACTGCCACCCTAAAAACCATTGGTATCTTGGCATTAATGGCAAAAGTAGGATTATATCTTCCTGCTCAATATCCTGCACAAATTCCTTGGTTTAAGAGCATTTTAGCCGATATTGGCGATGAACAATCCTTAGAACAAAATTTATCCACATTTTCTGGACATATTTGCCGTATTATTCGCATTATTGACGCTTTATATCCTCCCCCGCTGGGCTTAGTAAGGGAGTTTGATTCCCCTCAGCCCCCCTTAGTAAAAGAGGAGATTCCAAGGGGATCTTTGGTATTACTAGACGAAGTTGGTGCAGGTACAGATCCCAGTGAAGGAACGGCGATCGCTATAGCTATATTAAAATACTTAGCAGAACATAATTTGTTAACCATTGCGACAACTCACTACGGGGAGTTAAAAAGTTTGAAATATAATGATTCTCGTTTTGAAAATGCCTCTGTGGAATTTGACGAGGTAAGTTTACAGCCTACCTATAGATTATTATGGGGTATTCCGGGGCGTTCAAATGCCATCACCATTGCGCAAAGGTTAGGTTTACCCCTAGAAATTGTTGCCCAGTCACAGGAATTGGTAGGGGGTTTTTCCCATGATGTCAATGAATTAATTTCAGCCCTTGAAAATCAACGCCGTGAGCAGGAAAATAAACATAAACAAGCTCAAGATTTACTCTCAAAAACTGAGTTATTTTATCATCAAGTGGAAGAAAAAGCCTCATCTTTACAAGCTAGAGAGAGAAATTTGAAGCTACAGCAAGAGCAAGAGGTTCAAAAACTGTTATTTGATGCTAAAAGCCAAATCGCTCAAGTTATTAAGGGTTTACAGAAAAAAGGTGATCCGACAGCTTTAGATGCACATCAAGCTACAGAAAAACTGAATCAAATTGGCGATCGCTTTTTGACACCATTGAAAGTAAAATCAAGCTATAAGCCGACAGTGGGGGAAAGAGTGAGAATTTTAAGTATTGGGCAAACGGCAGAAGTCTTAACAGTAGATGAAGACACAGAACAATTAACTGCTCGATTAGGTATCATGAAGATGGTAATTCCCTTCACTGATATTGAATCTTTAGATGGCAAACGTTTTGAAAAAGTTAACCCAATTCCTGAGAAAACGAAAGTAAGCGTTAATAAACAGCAGTCTAAACAAGGTAATATCACCAAAACTGAGTCTAAAACTATTAATGTCCGAACTTCTCAAAATACTGTTGATATTCGAGGAAAACGAGTTCATTTAGCCGAACCTCTTTTAGAAAAGGCGATCGCCAATGCCACAGAGATGGGATCATTATGGATTATACATGGTAAAGGAACGGGAAGTTTACGCACAGGAGTTCATGAATTTTTAAAAAATCATCCTCAAGTGAGTAACTTTGAACTAGCAAAACAAAACGATGGCGGTGCGGGGGTAACAGTAGCTTATTTAAAGTAACAAATTTATTTAACTGACATTAAGCAATATTAAAATAATTGAGAAATGTTACAGTTAATCAACAGAAATTAACCATTAGCAGTGAGGAGAAGGTAATTTAACACCAATTTTAGTTATATCAACGGCATAACCGCCAACGGTGAGATAGACAGATTTAGCGATACTTCCCACTAAACGGATAACTTCACCTAAACGATTGCGAAATAAACGCCCTAAAGGATAAGCTGGAATAACACCCCAACCCGTTTCTTCTGCCACTAAAATAACGTCAGTAGAAGTATTTTCTAAACTAAACATCAATTTTTCTACTTGAATTTGCCAATTAGATTCATCTTTTTCTAAACAGTTAGCTACCCATGGGCCTAGGGAATCGATTAAAATACAATGATTTTCAGAAACTTGCTCAATAGCTAAAGGTAAATCAACGGGAATTTCCCATATTTGCCAATTTTTTGGTCGTCTTTCTTGATGTTGTCTTATTTTAAGCATCCATTCTTCATCATCATCAATTTTTTGAGCTGTGGCGATGTAAATTACTGGTTTATGATTATTTTTACTTAAATATTCTGCCCATTCGCTTTTACCTGATTTTGCCGCACCTGTAACTAAAATTATATTAGAGTCATTCATTTTGATTTTACTGTTAAACGAAAAAGATTAGTATTTTTAAACTACTATTTTCTGCTAATTATGGCAAAATAGAAGATAGTTAATGATCATAACCTTATTGTTGAGTAAGAACTAAAAATCATGAATAGTTGCGTTTTAATGGCAAAAATCGTCCGTAATCCTGAATTAAGATACACTCAAGATAATCAATTAGCCGTTACAGAAATGATGGTAGAATTTGATAATCCCTCCCCCAATAATCCTCCTTCTACGATGAAAGTAATTGCATGGGGAAATTTAGCAACGGATATTGAACAAAAATACACCGAAGGTAATCAGGTGGTTTTGAGTGGACGTTTAAAGATGGATTTGGTAGAAAGACAAGGATATAAAGAAAAAATTGCTGAATTAACGATTTCTCATATTTATCCTTTAAACACCAACAGTAATGGTAACGGTAATCCTGCCCGTAATAATGTCGTTAATATCAAAGGCTATCAATCCGATGACAATGAACAAGAAGATCCTATTTTAGATAATGATGGTGTTGACACAAATACATTGGATAATATTCCTTTTTAAAAATTGCCGGAATTAGGAATAGTATTTTAAATATAATATAAAGTGTTTATTAATTCTATTTTTTTCAAAGCTATCATAACAAGGATTAACAAGGGGTTTAAACCCTTTGCCTTGTATTGCCTTGCCTCTATACAATTAATTTTGCATGAGTACTTATGATATGTTAGATAACAAAAAAGTACCAATGCTATTAACACTGATACTTTTTTATTCTTACTTATTTTATGGAGCTGAGCAGAGTCGAACTGCTGTCCAAACTGGTTATTTACCTATCGTTCATTCACAGGCATAGCTTTTCTAATCCTCAAAGCCGGAACTATCACTTATCCCTGATAGCAGGATTTTCTAGTATTTTCTTAGCTCAATGTCAGACTAGAAACTTTTACTGAGAGCATCCGTTGAGGGTTGCCTATAATACTTAACGGAGTCATATTATAAGCGCTCGAACCGAAATTAGGTCTTAGGCAGCAACAGGTGCAGCTTTACGAGCAAAAGGAACGATGTTGTTCGCAGTTACATTTTTTTTGAGTCCAGTATTACCGAGAGAAGACTCACTCTCGTCCTGAATCACGGGTTAGCTTTCACCAACCTGTCGAAACCTTTACAGCCCCTTATATTCTTCTATCATAACTATTATTTTTCTAAATGGCAAATTTTAAATAATTAGCAGGATTTTTTTTAAAATTATATCTAAATAAAGCCCGAATTTTTCGAGGTTAGGCCCAAGTTTGAAGGAGTAGTTAAACAAGATATTTTTCAGATATAGTTTTAATTTCATTAATAAATTTTCTTCTCACTATTTCAGTGGCAATAATTTCAGCATTTTTTCCATAGGGTAATACTTCTCTAAGTGCGATCGAGGTTGGTTGTGATTTGAATTGTAAAACCTTAATTACTCAATTATGTCCTCCAGAAAACTTAATTCAACGTGCGGGAAGATGTAACCGTAAAGGAAATATTGTCAATTAGCATATAAAGAAGGAGAAAAAACTATTGCTATAATTAATTATATAACCCCTAATAATGATTAAAAAATAACTATGAAAATTATCGATCAAACTCAATCTTACACCTTTAGTAAATACTTTGAAATGGGTATTTCTGCTCAAGATTTAGCGGAAGAATTAGAGTATAAATTTACTCGTAAACGTTTGAATTTAAAGCAATATCAAGGAGAATTAGACGAGTTAAAAAAATTACAACAAAGACTGAATGAAGTTTTACCTTATTTTGATTTAGCGAATGAAACAAGTCGCCGAGAAGTATTAATTTCACCCATTATTTTAGACTTAGTTCACTATACTAAATCACAAGTAAGAATTGAATATCAAATTAAGATAAATGAACAATTACAAGGTTATTTGGATTATCTTTTAAAAAATCATGATAATCTTTTAGTAATCGAGGCTAAAAAACAAGATTTAGATTTTGGTTTTACGCAACTTACTGCTCAATTAATTGCTTTAGATCAATGGGAAAAAATGGGAGATCAAGAAATATTAATAGGTGCGGTAACGACCGGCAACATTTGGCAATTTGGGCGGTTAAATCGACAACAAAAACATATAGAACAAGGTTTAGATTTATATAGAGTACCTGATGATTTAGATCCCTTAATGCGTATTTTAGTTCAAGCATTATCTTAAACAATTATGGAGAAAAATTATGGCAACTTTACTAAAATAATCCTTAACTTTAGCTGAATTTTTAGCCTTACCAAATGATGATTATACTTGTGAATTAATTGATGGAAAAGCAGTACCTAAAATGTCACCAAAACGTTTTCATTCTCGTCTTACTTCTACTTTGTTATTCTTACTAGAAGAATGGAATCAAAAACAAGAAAATAAAGGAAAAATTGGTATCGAATGGGCAATAGCTTTACTAAAAAATGGTAAGGATTGGTGTCCAGTAGATGTATCTTTACCTACTGCTGAATTAGTATTTAATAGCCTATTAAGAAAGTGGTAAAAATATAGTAATATCCCTTTTGATAATATTAATTTTGAGGAATTATATCCAGCTTATTTTGATATAAAAACAGAGATGATTATGGACAATAAAAGTAAATTTATTGCTTGTATTGGTACTATCAATTATAAAATTTTAGGAGAAATAGAAGCGATAAAAATTAAACAAATTAATACCTTAGCAGACTATAGTTTTTATAGTGGATTAGGTAGAAAAACGACAATGGGATTTGGCGGACTTAAAAGACTTAGTTAATTATCTAAATATTCTTTGCGTCTTTGCGCCTTTGCGAGAAATAACCTTATCTTTCTCATCAACAACAGAAGGTAAAGATTGATGATAATTTAAGAAAAGATGCGATCGCAATTATTAAAGCAATTCAAGAAATAAATCAAAATAATTGAGTTTTTTCGGTAATTAGCATATATTTAAGTTTAGATAAATTTAACGATAAATTAATTAAAAAAAATTTTAGTAATTAATAAAAAATACATTTTATTAGTGAAATTTAAATAC
>NZ_VRZC01000126.1 GCF_016743215.1 Geminocystis sp. GBBB08 | reverse complement strand
GATTCATTCCGTTTTAATTCTACTTCTGAAGGAATTGATCGTCTTACGGACTTTAATATAACCGATGACACCCTTCGAGTTTTAGGTAGTGGTTTTGGCGGTGGGTTAATAACTGGTACATTATTACTAACTCAGTTTACCATTGGTTCATCGGCTACTACTTCGGCTCATCGTTTCTTCTATAATTCTAGTACGGGAGGGTTATTCTTTGATGTGGATGGTAGCGGTGCAACGGCGGCGGTGCAATTTGCCACTTTAAATACTGGTTTAGCCTTGACTAATGCTGATCTTGTCGTTATGTAACGTTTGTAGTGGTGGCTTTAGCCACTATCAGCAAAGAATCGATCGAGATAAAGAATTAATTATGGCTCTTCTACAGTGAGTATGACAAATTAAAGATAAAAACAAAGTGAAAAAATGCTAAAATTCTATAGAAATTAAGCTATCAATGCTTTTAAATCGTTGTTATGTTGCTTTTAACTATTAAAAGAGTTAGTCAATTTTTTATCTCAAATAATTTTTTTATCTTATGCCTTCTAATTCCTCTCTTCATCTTATTACTAAACTTATTAATTTTGAGGGAGTCAAAGCGACTGATTACCATTTTATTACTGATAAGGAAATTTTAATTACATTATCGAATCAAACATCACAATCTACTTGTCCTCATTGTTATACTATTACTAATAAAGTTCATCAAGATCATTATTATCGTATTAGAGATATACCGATGAGTTCTTACCATGTCTTTTTAAATGTCAATCGTCGTCAATTTCGATGTATAAATTGTCATAAAGTTTTTAGTGAAGAGTGCGGAAAAACAGAAATTAGAAGAAGTCAAAAAAGTAACTCCAAAATTAATAGAAATGTATGATTACAAAGAAGTTTGGCGAGACATATTTAACAGTGAAATAACAGAAGAAGAAGCATTAGATAAAATAGGAGAATGGATAAAGTCAGCACAACAATATTTTCCTAAAAGTTGCGATACCATAAGGAGGTGGATAGGGGAAATATTAGCTTATTTTGATAATCGAACAAGTCAAGGTACTGTAGAAGGAATTAATCAAAAAATTAAGCTGATTAAGAGAAGAGCTTATGGCATGACAAATTTTGATAATTTTCAGCGAAGGATCTTATTAAACTGGGCTGTATCTTGAAGATTTATCATAACTACTGTAGAAGAGCCTTAATTATTCGTCAATTAACTAAGAAATTGGGGGTAATTAATGCAGATTTACAAAGTCAAGTAAAAGCCTTAAATATTGATGATTTAGAAACTTTAGCTGAAGATTTCTTAGATTTTAATTCCATTGAACATTTACAAAAATGGTTAAGTAAATTTTAAATTTTAGAGCAAAAAAATCTTAATAGTAGCTTGAAATATAGCTACTTTTTTTGTTTGAATTTCGATCAAGCAGTGTGCCTTTGGCATCGAACTCTCTTATTCTGTCATTTTATGTTTTTTGAACTAAAAAATATGCTTGAATAACTTCTAATAAATCTTGATCCATAGAGCGAAAAGGTTCAGCAAAAGAGCTTCTTAAATCTGAACTTATTTCCATTTTATTATAAGGTCTAACTTCTAACACCTTAAAGCCATTTCTTTCAAAAATTTCAATAAAATTAAGTGGGCGAATTCGATTACAAACACCGACTATTTTTTCATCAGTATCAACTCTTAAAAAATCTAAAGGATGAATATTAGAATTTTGATAGTATTCGTGATCCATTCCATCTATGTTATGCAATCCATATCCTCCTGTTTTAGTAATTCTTCCTATTTCTTGAAGGGATAAATCAAGATCTGGTAAATGTTCCAAAACACTAACAGTTATCAAGACATCAGCCGTTTCATTAGGAATACTATTGTTAAATAAAGATTCAGGAAGATAAACTAATTTTTCAGAATCTAATCCTTCCTCTTTTCCTTTTAATAAAGCACTTAAATTAAAAGTAGAAATATTAGAGATAATTTCTTCTTTAGTAATGGGATAATTGAGAATAACACCTTTTGGATTAATTAATAATTTACCGACAGTTTCAGCTAAATTGCTAAGAATTAAAGGTTTATTTACTAAGGAATCAGGCTCTAAACAAAAGCATTTTTTCGCCCCTAACATTAAATATAAAAACATGAAACTAAAAGGATTAATTGCACCTGCACCAATTTCTATATAAGTGGCATCTTTAAGGGGAATTTGATGATTTTGCCAATAATGATAACTAGCATAAAATTGTCCCCGTAACCATTTTAAAGAAAAACGATTTTCAAAAATTTCTAACCGTTGATTGAGAATTTTTTCTAAAGTTGAAAATAAGTTAATTTCATTGTGAGATAACGATTGATTGTCAGATTCAACCTCTAAACGTTTTAATAATTCACAGCCAAGATCATAAGTAGAAATATCATCTAATTCTACATTACTCACAAAATCAGTCCGAATTAATTTACCGAGAAAATTATCTACCATATTTATTAAATTACATTACTTTTTTTTTAAACTATACTAGTTTATAGATATTATTCTCGATTAGGTTGATAAATAAAGCCCAACAGAATTTACCTGAGTTCGATTTAACTAAAAATAGGTGATGACTGCCTCTCATTGACAGGCGACAGAGAGATTATGTTTTGTCGAACTGAGGTGAATTCGTAAGTGTCTATTCAACCTAATTATCCTCTATGAATCCCATTTTCAAGTAAAAAAACTTCCCTTATTTAATTTATCGGGAAGAAAAATCAATTAATTTAAATTGTTTAGGGACTTAATACTTTTGTTACTTAGTTTTAAAATGGGGGCTAGTTTGATATTTTTTGCTAAACCGAAAAACTCTAAAATTTTAATGGTAAACCAAGTTAAATCTATTTCCCACCAGGCTAAACCATGACGGGCAGAATATTGAAAAGCATGATGATTATTATGCCAACCTTCGCCGAAAGTTAATAAGGCAACCCACCAACAATTACGAGAATAATCATTAGATTCATGACTTATATAACCGAATTTATGGGTAGCACTATTAACGAACCAAGTTACATGGAAGACTAACACTAAACGAAGAAAAATACCCCATACGACAAATGACCATCCACCCCACCAAAAGAGGAATAAACCTAATACGATTTGAATTGGAATAAAATATTTTTCACAGAATATATAAAAAGGATCGTTTTGAATATCTTTTGTATATTTAGGAACATCCTTATTAGCTGGATTTTTGACAAACATCCAACCCATATGACTCCACCAAAAACCTTTGTTAGAATCATGAGGATCGCCATCATGATCAGAATATTTGTGATGAATACGGTGTAAACCAATCCAAGCAATCGGTCCACCTTCACAGGCTAGTGTACCACAAAACACGAGAAAATACTCTAACCATTTGGGGGTTTCAAAGCTACGGTGAGACACTAAGCGATGATAACCTAAAGTAATGCCAACACAAGCAGTAAGCCAATATAAGAATAAGGTTACTCCTACGGCACTCCAACTAAAATTACTTGGCAAAAATGCAAATAAAGCGATTAAATGAATCGTTGCCATGTAAATAATAATATGCCATGCTGGCTCAAGTTTTTCGGAAGTTGAAACTGTCATTTTTACGGGTAAATTTTACTATACTTTGATTTTATTATTTTGTACTGTCCAATAGATAAAAACTTAGGAATTTTTTAAGATTTTAACTGATGCTAGAAATCATTTCATCAATACAAAATTAATGTTACTATTGATCTTTTAAGACTAAGTTAAACTGTTTATAACTAAATCTTTTGATCGTGGCCCTATAAATTATAAACTATAAACTAAAATTCATAAATTATACTTTTTTTTCAAAATTGATCATAATTATCTTGATTTATATTAACTAAATTTAAGATACTTCAAGTTATCAGATTATCGACAAATATTTTATTAATACCATTTAAAATGAATAAAAATTTTTCTACCCGTTATTTAGAAGAAATCCAGAATAAACTTAGTAATATTAAAGGTGACTCTTTAGAAATTCTTGAATGGAATCAATTTTCTAAGGAGGAAGAAAGAATTAATCAAGTAATCCTGAAAAAATATCTCCCACCCTACTTAGTTATTCCCCAATCCAAAGCTATATTATCACAGTTTTTAACTCTTTGTTCTGAACATGGGTGGGTAATTTTACCCATTGGCAACGGCACAAAAATTCATTGGGGAAAACTGCCTGAGAATTGTGATGTCATGGTTAGTACCCGTAAAATTAATCGTATTATTGATCATAGTATAGATGATTTAACCGTAACAGTGGAATCGGGAATGAAAATTAAAGATTTACAAAATATTTTGGTTTTAAAAGGGCAATTTTTACCAATTGATGCTTGTTTTCCTGAATCAGCTACCATTGGTGGCATTGTAGCAACGGCAAATACTGGTAGTTGGCGACAACGCTATGGAGGGGTTAGGGATTTATTGTTAGGTATCTCTTTTTTACGGGGAGATGGTAAGGAAGCCAAAGCAGGAGGAAGAGTGGTTAAAAATGTCGCCGGTTATGATTTGATGAAATTGTTTACGGGCTCTTATGGTAACTTAGGAATTATTACTGATGTTACTTTTCGGACTTTTCCATTACCTGAAAATTCTCTAACTTTGGTGATAACAGGAGAAAAAGAATCGATTTATCAGTTACAAAAAACTGTTTTGGCTTCGGGTTTAACGCCAACAGCGGCAGATTTAATTTCAGAGTCTTTAGTCAAAATCTTTGATTTCGGTTTCGGATTTGGTTTAATCGTCCGTTTTCAGGGTATAACTGAGAGTGTCAGACAACAATCATTGCAAATACAAGCATGGTGTAAACCGCTTAATTTATCCACCCAAACCTATGAAAATCAATCAGAATTACAGCTTTGGCAAGATTTACCTCAAAAAACTTATTATTCAGATTTTGATAACACGGTTACTTGTAAAGTTGGTATTTTGCCTACAGAAGCAATTAATTTCCTTGAAAAAATAGACGGTTTTGGTTTAATTAATATTAGTAGTGGTATCGGAAAAATATCTTTTAATAATGGCATAAAAAGTCATCAATTAATAAATTTACGTCAATTTTGTCAAGAAAAAGGAGGTTTTTTATCAATTTTAACTGCTCCTATTTATCTAAAAAAACAAATTGAAACTTGGGGTTATACGGGTAATGGTTTAAAAATGATGAGAATTATTAAGCAAAATTTTGATCCCAAAAATGTATTTTGCCATCGCCTTTAGGTAAGTAATGAGTAATAAGTAATAAGGTATTGTTAATAATGAATTGTTTATTTTAAAATAAAGAAAATTTTATGATGTGGAATTTTGATCACAAGGTATTAATACAGGGTATTGATCAACCAAAAGCATTAACTTATCTACAAGAATCTAATTTAGATAATCTTAATTTTATTGCTGGTGTTGCCGATGAATATGTGGAAATAAATATTAAAAATATTCCTGTTTTTGATTTAGTTACAGAAGCGATCGCTACATATCCAGAAATAAACACTACTATTATTTTTAGTCATTCTTATAATGTTTTAGATGCCAGTTATGAAGCCATAGACGCAGGAATAAAACAAATAATTATTAACTCAGAAAATATTCCTCCTTTAGACTTAGTTAAAATTTTTCAAAAAGCTAATAGTAAAAATATTAAAATATTAGGCACTTCTCAAGCCGGTATTTTAATCCCTGAGAAACTATGTTGTGGAGTCAGAAATGCTGATATTTATCAATCAGGTAATGTTGGTATTATTAACTATGGTGACAGTATAATTAGTTATGAATTAGCTTTATTATTACAAAAAAATAATTTAGGTGAATCAATTATCATTAATCTAGGAAATGCTAATTTTATTGAAATTAATTGGGAATTATGGTTAAATACCTTAAATCAAAATGATTTAACCAAAGTAATTTTAATTAGTATTAGTGATTTTTCCACTATAAATAAAGAAAAATTTATCACAGCTTTAGAACAAGTAAAAAATAAGCCAATTATTCTGTATTTTTTAGATCCAAATAATCTAAAATCTTTAATAAATAATGGTCAAGCAAAAATTATAACAGATCAAATTCCTCAATACTTAAATCAGGTTTTATCTCTAACATCAATTACGGAGTCTTTATCAGAAAAAGGAGTAATCATCACCCATGAATATCAAAAAATTCCTACATTAATTAACCTTAGTTTGACTTAGATCTTAGATCTTTATCATAAATTTTTGGTGAGAATAGGGAAAAGGGAAAAGTGCGATTCGTTGGGTGCTAATCATTATCATAATGAAATCTACCCGTTCAGAACCTATCAATCTGAATAACTGATGTCTCTTGAAGGTTAAATTCTTTCCATTGTACTGCCAATCGACTCTCTCTTCTACCTGCTCTGAAGTAACATCATCATGGTGGGAAGCTAGAAGAAAAGGGGATAGCTAGAAGTCGAATCTGGTAACTATCCAAGGGTAGATGCTCATGGTTAAGAAATAATCTAAGAGGATTTGGTTCGTCACTTCCAAGTGGTTAAATCGGCTGATAAACCACAGACAAAATCTCAAAGAGGATCGGATTTTCCAATATTTTCCTTTGAAAACGCAGTCAATAATGCCTCCGGACTTCTTACCTCAATCTAAAAGCATCGTGAAAAGTGACATCGGAACAAAGTAACTCTAATTTTTCTCTTTTTGTTTATACTTATTAGACTTCTCCAAAAAATCTGATTTTAACTCAGGGATCATTAAAAACATGGCCTAAATTCATAAATAGTTTATTAGAATTGATTGCATTTTTAATTATGGTCGATGTCTATTCAACAAGTAGTCAGATGTGAAGCGTAAGGGAATTAGAGAAAGATGTGATCAGAAGCGAATGCTTTACTGTAATGGTGAAGATATGCAGACGTATCACCCTCAGTCTGAGTAAGTGTTAAGTAATTCTGTTAAGCCTTGAATACCATTTTTAATGAGTGTAAGGATCTATAGGAATGAAAGTAATACCGAAAAAAAAAAGCGAGGAGGAGCCGTGGGAGGTGAAAGTCTCATGCACGGTTTTGAAAGGGAGGCTTAAAGGGTGACTTTTAGGGCGACTCTCTCACGGTAGCAAGAGGCGCCATCCTTTTGTCTTGTTAGAAGTTAGGGAAAAATGTAAGTTAAATGCGTTTTAGCTTATTCAATAAAAAAACTATGGTGAACAATTGTAACTGAAAACAACTACAAATAAAATTTGTGAGATATACTATATTTATATTCTTTTGAAATATTTTCTGAAGAACGCATAAAATAGAAAAATAAGACTGATATATAAGTAGAGTAAAAATTAATAAAACAAATTATGGCAATTTCATTACAAAAAGGGCAAAGAGTATCTTTAGATAAAATCGCCCCTGGATTAACAGCGGCATTTATTGGGTTAGGATGGGATACAAACGTGACGGATACAGGTTACGATTTTGATTTAGATGCTTCCGTATTTTTGTTAAACTCGAAAGAAAAACTAATTTCTGATCAGCATTTTGTCTTTTATAATAATCTTACCAGTCCAGATGCTGAAAAATCCGTCAAACATATGGGTGATAATCTTACGGGTGAAGGCGATGGCGATGATGAAGTGATTATCGTGGATTTACGCAAAGTACCCGCAGATGTCGCTCGTATTGTCGTAACTGTCACTATTCATGAAGCGGAAAAAAGAAGACAAAATTTCGGGCAGGTAAGAAATGCTTTTGTCAGACTAGTAGATGTGGAAACCAAAGAGGAAGTTTTACGCTACGACTTAGAAGAAAATTTTTCTATCGAAACTGCTTTAATCATGGCAGAAATTTACCGTAAAGATAGTGAATGGCGCATGAATGCCGTTGGTGCCGGTTATCAAGGGGGGTTGGAATCCTTACTTAATCGCTATCAGTAAGAAGGAATTAAGAATTAGGAATCAGCAAGGGGTTTAAATCCCTTGTTAGAAATGAGGAATTAACTATCAACTATTGGGCTTAATATATTAAGCTACTTTCACAAATTACTATCAACTAAATATTATGGCTATTAATTTACAAAAAGGACAAAAAATTTCTCTCAAAAAAGAAGCACCAAAACTACAACAATTAATGTGCGGTTTGGGTTGGGATGTCGCAAAAAAAAGTGGTTTATTAGGAGGTTTATTTCAAGCTGATTTTGACTTAGATGCTTCTGTTTTTTGTTTAGATTCAAGGAATAAACTTAAGTCTAATAATGAAATAGTTTATTTTGGTAATTTACGTCATTATTCTTCTGCTATTAATCATTTAGGTGATAATTTAACAGGCGCTGGTGATGGTGATGATGAAGAAATTAATGTAAATTTACCTTTAATTCCTAGTAATATTAGTAAGCTAGTTTTTGTGGTAAATATTTATGAAGCTATGACAAGAAAGCAAGATTTTGGACAAGTTGAGAATGCTTTTGTACGTTTAGTAAATATGACTAATAATCAAGAAATTGTCCGTTATACTCTTTCTAATAATGGCTATGAAGGAAAAACAGGAATGATTATGGCAGAATTAACTCGTGTCGGTGATGATTGGGAAATGATGGCTAAAGGTGATGGAATTATCGCTAAAAGTTTAGGAGATATTGCTAAATTTTATTCTTAGTTTTATTCTCCTGATTCAGAATCAAGAATTAGGAATTAGTATGAAGGTAGGGCGATGCACCACCCATAATTTTTTGCAGTAGTTTACTCATAAAAAAACTCTGTAAATATTTTCTGAAAAATAGAGAAGATTCATTTATGATTTATCAATATTAAGGTGAGTTAAAATTCGGGGATATAATTCAAAATCAATTTTTGATTTACTGATAAAGTCATCGGCACCTGCCTCCACAAATTGAGTAATAATTTCAGGAACAAAATTACTAGTTAAAAATATAATGGGAATTGAATGCAATAACGGATCTTTTTTGATAATTTTACATATATCTAATCCGTTAAGTTTTGGCATTTCTAAATCGAGAAGAATTAATTCTGGTTTGATTTTTTTAATCTCATCTAAAAAAGTTTCACTTTTAGAAAGTATATTTATGTTAAAAGGTAACTCATATATTTTTAATTTTTCTTTTAAAACGGCAGTAAATTTGACATCATCATCAATAATTAAGATATTGTATAAAGGATTGACGATAGAATCAGATTGATTTTCCTTTAAAATATTTTCGATATTTTGCCATAAAGTTTCAAGAGAATTAGTTTTACTTAAAAAAGCATTAATAGGATATTTTGAGCAAGATAATCGATTTTCTAAACTATCATCTTTACTATAAATAATTATTTTAGTATTTTTATTCTTCACTTTTAGTAAATTAAAAATAGAATCATTTATAATGATATTATTTTGCCATTTTGTTTCTAAAATTACTAAATCATAAACTTGATCATGTAAAAATTTTTTACAGGAAGAAATACTGTGACAAAAACTCAGAGATATTTGAGGATTTTCTATGAACATAATTAATTGATTAGCTAATTTAATATCTTCATCAATAACTAATATTTTTATATTATTTTTATTAAATATTGTCTTTTTTTTTTGTAAAATTGGTTCACCATTAGGAAATAAGTTTTGTAGTAAACTATTAATTAAATTAACTATCTTTAATCGTATTTTTTGCTCTTGAATATTAAGACGATTATCTTTAAATAAATTTTCAATCTTTTTAGCAATATTACTAGCATTTTGATAACCAATACTCCCTAAAAAACCTGCAAAATTATGGGTAATAGTAATAGCGTTTTCAATACTAAGATTATTGTTTCCTTCCATATAATCTAGTAACTGTTGACAATCTTCATAAATACTATCTTGATTTTCTAACCACATTTGTTCAATTAAAGACTGTAATTTTTCTTCTTTCTGGGAAGGTAATTGATAATTTCTTTCTTGATTATTTTTCTGATTATCAGTTAATGATGCTGATTTTATTTTCATATTTTCAGATGATTTCTCTTCCAATGGTTTAAGTTTATAACCCACTCCATAAATGGTTTCAATAAAATCTTTGTGTAACCCAACTTTTGTTAATTCTTTGCGCAGTGATTTAATATGAGTTCTTAAAGTATTATAAGTAGGAATAGTATCAATACCCCATAATTTATCAATAATATTATCTGTGCTGTAAACTTTTTGAGGTGCTGTTAAAAAAATCTCTAATATTTTAAATTCTGTAGGAGTTAAATGTAAATCATTATCCTCATATTTTACTTTTTTTTCTTCAGGAATCATGATTAAATTGTGCCACTCCAAAGTTGAAAATTTTAAAGATTTTATTTTTGTTTCTCTTCTTGTTAATGCTTTTATTCTTGCTAATAATTCTTGAAAATCAAAAGGTTTAATCAAATAATCGTCAGCACCAGATTCAAAGGCTTTCATTTTATCTATTTGATTATTTAAAGCCGTAATAAATAATATAGCTATATTAACACCGCTTGATCTTAATTCTCGACAAATATCAATGCCGTTTTTTTTTGGCAACATCACATCTAAAATTAGAATATCATAATTTTCTTGATCTAATTTTTCTTTAAGATCAATTCCTGTATTGACTAAATCAACTTTTTCAGATTCAGGAATTAAATAATCTTGAATCAGTTTTCCTAATCGCTGATCATCTTCCACGAGTATAATTTTCATGTTTCCGTTTTTGATCTTAATCCTTGTGTAGCTAACAATACATTATTAAATTTTATTATCTGTTAGCTCTCAAAAAAAATATACTTAATCTATCTTTACAATATTATTTTTCCTGATTAATTAATAAATATCATTAGCAAAATATATTTATTGTATAGTTTAAAAATAATTAAAATAACCTACAATTTTGATTACTTCTTATCTCTTACTTTTCACTCATGTAAACAGACAATTAATTTTACCATCTATTTATTTATGGCTATTTTTATCTCTAACAATTATATCCCCCATGGTCATTGTTATCTGTGGCAACCTTCCCTTGTTTGGTTACATTTACTCTCCGATTTATTGATTTCTCTGGCATATTTTTCTATACCTATAATGTTAGTTTATTTTACTAGTAAAAAAAATGATATTCCTTTTAGTAAAATTTTCTGGCTTTTTAGTGGTTTTATCCTTTGCTGTGGTTTAACTCATACCATAGGAATTATTACTCTGTGGTATCCTGTTTATTGGTTATCAGGTTTAATGAAGGCTTTAACAGCATTAATTTCTGTTTTAACAGCTTTGGAATTATTCCCTATTATTCCTATGGCATTAGCTTTACCTAGCCCAGAAAAACTAGCTATTATTAATCAAGAATTAGAGTTAAAAATTGAAGAAAAAAAAGAAGCACAGTTACAATTAGAAACTTTAAATCAAGAATTAGAACAAAGAGTTAATCAAAGAGTTTCTGAAATAGAAATAATTAATAATAGACTAAATTATAAAATAAAATTAGAAAAATTAGTGACTTATATTTCTAACCTTTTTATAAAAATTAATTCAGAAGTTGATGAGCAATTTAATCTATCACTAAAAGCTATGTATGATACTTTTAATATAGATCATTGTTATTTGTTTATAACTAATTTTCATGATAAACTTAATCAAAACCAGTTTTTTTATGGAGAAAATATTAGTCAAGTTGATCTAAAAAATGATCTTTTTTTAATTTTTACAATGATGAATCGATTAGAATTATTAAAAATTAATGATATTATTAACGATGATCAATATTCTTTATCAACAGAGCCATATATCAACAAAAATAAGATTAAATCTATTTTAGCAG
>NZ_VRZC01000125.1 GCF_016743215.1 Geminocystis sp. GBBB08 | reverse complement strand
AAACTTAAGCGTAACTGATTAGATTTACTATCATAGCCATATTTACAATCATTAAGCAAACTTACACCATAATTATGATTACTTGAATCTGCCCAATAATGTCCATTAACTTCCCATTGTGCTTTTTCGGCTTCAGTTTTAGGTTTTGTTGTGCGTTGAATATTTCCACAAGCAATGTCATAGGTAACAAAATCACTTTCAATATTTAAGGAAAAATTTACTTTTAATAAAGTATAGTCTTCCTGCCAATTCACTTTATTTTTTATCGTTAATATCGGTGAATTAAAATTTAAGATATAATCTTGTCTAAAATGCGATCGATTAAAAGTTTTTTTAATTCTTATTATCTGTCTTAATGAGCCTTTTTCTAACCATTGAATAGATATTAAACTAGGATTTTCTAATCTATATTCTTCATAATTAGGGTTAATATTCCAAGCATCCCAATATTGTCCTTTATCTTCAAATAATTGTAATTCATTACCATAACCTTGTAAAATTTCTTGTTCATTAATTTTGTCATAAACACTGATTAAATTTCCTGTCTTTTCGTCAACAATAACTTTGACATACTCATTTTCTAAAATAAACTCTGAGATATTTTCTTTTTCAGGCAAGGCTTTTTTTGGCAATGAATTGTCGTTATTTTCAGATAAAGAATTTAAACTGTTTGTTAAGGCATTATTATGAACAAGATAAAATGATTTATAGCCAATGCTAGGGATATTTTCTGCTAAAAATAATAATTTACCATCATGAGAAATTTTAATTTTTAATCGGTTTCCTTCCTCGTCAAAAATGCTATATGGTATTATGGTTTCGTCTATCACTTCTGACACAAAAAAATCTTCCTTTATTAAGGGTGGTTGGGTAAAATTAAATTTACAACCTTCTATCTCAATAATTTCCTATCTTTCCCAGTTTAAAGCGTTAAACATTAATATTATCTTACTCTCTTTTGGCTCTATTTTTTCAAATTTTATATAGGAGGCGATCGCCTTTAAAGATTCTTGTAAAATTAATTGAGTATCCTTAATAATTTCCTGCCAAAGTTGATTTGCTTCTGTAAAAACTGGGGTAATAGATGTTCCGGGTAAAATATCATGAAATTGATTTAATAAAACTTTTAGCCAAATTTGCTTTATTTTATATTGATTATTACTATTAGTGTCAAATATATAAATATTTTTTTTTGCTAAAATTATAAAAATAGTAGAAAATAATTCAGCTTGATATAGTAACCTTTCTGAGTAACGATTAAAATATTTTTGCTCTCCATGGGTGGTATAACAACCTCTATGTAATTCTAAATAAAGTTCACTATTCCAAATAGGGAAATCTTGAGAAGAAATAGAGCTAATTTTATCTAAATATTTTTGAGCGGTAGTAAAATTAATCTTCGGAAAAAAAGGAGAATTTTGATAACGTTTTCCTACCTCTAACATATCACCAGTTGGGCCTCCTCCGTGGTCTCCCACTCCTGGAAGCCAAAAAATATCTTTTAACCCTGTTTGATTTTCCCAATCAACACTATAGTTAGTCATGGTAATTGGATTTGTATCCATAACTCCAGCAACGTTAGGGGGAGACATCACCGCAAAAATACGACTACCATCAGGGGATTGCCACCAAAAACAACCATGAGCAAATTTATTAGTGTCATTCCAATGCAACTTACCTGTTACAAAATAGTTAATTTCAGCTTGTTGTAAAATTTGTGGTAACTGCCAAGGAAAACCAAAAGTATCTGGTAGCCAAGCCACTTTATTATATTTACCAAACTTTTCTAAAAAATATTTTTGCCCATATAATAATTGTCTAATAAGGGATTCTCCACTAATTAAATTTACATCAGGCTCAACCCACATTCCTCCTAAAATTTCCCATTGATTATTCTTAACTGCTTGTTGAATTTGAGTAAATAATAAAGGATTATGATATTCTATCCATTGATATAGATAAGCTGTTGTATGTCCAAAAGTTAAATAAGAATATTTTTTTTGTAAGTTTAAAACAGAATAAAAAGTCCGTTGAGCGACTTCATAAGTTTCCTTTAAAGTCCATAACCAAGCCATATCTAAATGAGCATGACCTAGCAAATAAAAGTTACGTTTTTTGATATAATTAGATAAAGATAAAAGACGATTTCTTAAATTAACTAATTCTTGTTTAAATAATGACTGATTATATACATAATTCCAATTAATTTTATTAACTTCTTCTTCTAAAAATAATTTTTCATCAGGATAAAATTGATCAATATATTTATCTAAAATTATTAATTCATTAGCAACAAAACTAGGATCAATATCGTTATAATTACTCTCATAGATACATTGAGAATTCATTAAACCACCAATATCATGACTGGGGCTAACTAATCGTAAACTAATTAAGAATTGTTGATTTTTTTCTACTTTTTCTGTTAATAAAATACGACTAGAAGAATCAAATAAATCTCCTTCACAAACTAACTTATCATTCACGAAAATTTGAGCCGATTCTGCCCACCATGTTAAAAGTATTCTTAAACTCAAGCCATCTAATGGATAATCATGATTTAGACTTTCAGGAATGATAATTTTTTGACTAAACCATCTTACTTTTTGCCCTTTTTCCCATACTAAATAATTTTTATGATTAACTATTGCTTGTTGCCAAGTTTCTTCTTCTATAGTTATAGGGGGTTTCTCTAAATTTTGATCAAGAAAAAACCAATTATTTTGGATTTCTAATTCCGTCAGTTTTTTTAGAGTAATAATTGTTTCTTTGATCGTCATATTTTATAAAATTAGGTATCAATATAGCATTTCTAAATGAGTCGTAAAAAATGCTCTTTAATGTTTCTTTTGATTAACCAACGCTGATAATGTTACCAAAGGGTAGGTTAAAACTTAGCATCGTTAAGAATAGCGACACTTTCGCCACTTTGGGCTAAGACAAATAAACCTTATTTAAACTTAGTTTTATTGGTTAAAAGAGTTTTGTTAAGGAATTAATTAGTAAATTTTTATCCCCCTTAAAAAGAGGGAATTTTATGATTATTATGCTAAAGCAGGTACAGGTATTCTTAAATAAGGATAAAGGGGGAAGCGATCACACAATTTTTCTACACGTTTGATACAATCTAATCTTATAGCTTCATTCTCAGGATTTAAAAGTCTGTCAGCGATAATATTGGCAATTTCGGTAAATTCTGCTTCTTTTAAGCCTCTGGTGGTTTCCGCTGGAGAACCTAATCTCAACCCACTTGTAACAAAAGGTGATTCGGGATCGAAAGGTACAGTATTTGTATTCGCTGTGATGCTAGTTTTGCCTAATAATTGATCTGCTACTTTACCAGTCATACCGATTGATCGTAAAT
The DNA here is from genome assembly GCF_016743215.1 of Geminocystis sp. GBBB08. GTDB lineage: Bacteria > Cyanobacteriota > Cyanobacteriia > Cyanobacteriales > Cyanobacteriaceae > Geminocystis. The sequence goes on along the minus strand of NZ_VRZC01000125.1, from coordinate 8,485 downwards.
CCACCAAATTAAGATGATTATCTGTGCCACCAGACACTAATTTAAAGCCTCTATTAACTAACTGATTACCCAATGTCTGGGAATTAAGAATTACTTGTTCACAATAGGTTTTAAATTCAGGTTTTAAGGCTTCTCCAAAGGCTACTGCTTTTCCTGCAATAACGTGTTCTAAAGGGCCTCCTTGAGTACCAGGGAATACTGCTTTATTCAGTTGTTTACCTAATTCTGCGTCTCGGGTGAGGATTAAACCGCCACGAGGTCCTCTTAATGTCTTATGGGTTGTCGTGGTTACAACATCACAATCAGGTACAGGGTTAGGATGTAAGCCAGTAGCTACTAAACCAGCAATATGGGCAATATCGGCTAATAAGTATGCACCAACCTCATCGGCGATGGCTCTAAATTTATCAAATTCAATAGTACGAGGATAAGCGGAATAACCGCAGATAATGAGTTTTGGACGTTCTTTTAAAGCAATTTCTCTGATTTGATCATAGTCTAAGCGTTCGGTTTCTTTATTTACTCCATATTGGCACACTTCAAACCATTTACCAGAAACATTTACGGGCGATCCATGGGTTAAATGTCCACCGTGAGACAAATCCATGCCCATAATTTTATCCCCGGGTTTAAGAAGAGTTAAAAATACAGCAAAATTAGCCTGTGCACCTGAATGAGGTTGAACGTTTGCCATTTGAGCACCAAATAACTGTTTTGCACGTTCGATCGCCAAATCTTCAGCTTGATCAATGAATTTACAACCACCGTAGTAACGCTTACCGGGTAACCCTTCCGCATATTTATTGGTTAAAACCGAACCTTGGGCTGCCATTACTGCTGGGGAAGTAAAATTTTCACTAGCAATTAATTCTAAATGACTTCTTTGACGTTGTAACTCGTTGGCAATAATTTCAGCGATAGCAGGATCTGTATCAGCTAAAAATTCTAAGTTAGTCTGACTCACTTTAATTTAATTTTTCTTATAGATATACTTTAATTATCATAATAGATTGTTGGTTCATCCTTTGATTAATATATTAAACAGAACGGCAGAAGTCTAAAAAATTCTACAAAGGTCATATAATATTCTGTCTGATCATCAAAAGTAATTAGAGTATTAGAAAACTTTTAAGTAAATATAGACTTCTCCATAAATTATGATTTTAATTTAGGGATCATTAAAAACATAGCGTAAATTCATCAATAGTGTATTATAAATTAATTGCAGTTTAAATTATGGGAGAGGTTTAATATTTACCAAAGACGACGTTTACCGTCAGGAAAAATAGTCGCCCAGTTAGTTTGAGCATTTTCTAACTGCTCATCTTGTACGTTAGCATTAGTTAAATTAGCACCACATAAATTAGCACCTTCTAAATTAGCCTTTTCTAAATTAGCACCTTCCAAAATTGCACCTTCTAAATTAGCCTCTTCTAAATTAGCTTTAAAAAAGTGAACTTTTTTGAGATTTGCCTTACTAAACTTTGCCTTTGTTAAATTAGCACTATAAAAATTAGCTCCTTTTAAATTACATTCTTCAAAATTACTTTGAATTAGTGTACAATGACGAAAATTAATTAATGGAATATCTGCCCCGGCAAAATTAAATTGATTAAAAATTTGTTTACTAAAATCCATTCTACCTGAAGCATAAGCCGTCAAAATACTTTTAGGAGTCATGGGAGATAGATATGGCGTTTTTCCCTGACGAGATTTTCTCGCTCTAATTGCCATGGCTAAACGAGAAGTAGCCGAAAGACTTGTATTATCATTATTCTCAGATTCAGATGAAGGTGATATAAAAGGTTTTGTATTGCTAAACATATTTTGTTCTAATTCTTTTTCGTAAGGAGCAATATCTAAATCATTGATCACCTCTTCGGCTGATTTATAACGAATACGAACATCCACCTCTAACATCTTACGCAAAATCTTAGCAAACCCCTTACTAATTTTTACCTCTTGTTCCCATAATAATTCTCCCGTCAAATCATTACAAGGTATATCTTTAGGTGATTTAGCCGTCATTAAAAATAAACAAGTAGAACCCAAAGCATAAATATCACTAGAATACAGAGGACGCATAGCTAATTGTTCCGGAGGTGCAAAACCCATTGTACCCACTGCAAATTGAGTAAAAGCTGTTTGACCATAATTTTTGGCTAACTGTGTGTTAACCTGATCTTTAACAGCCCCAAAATCGATTAAAACCAACTTTCCATCTTGTTCACGGCGGATAATATTAGCAGGTTTAATATCTCGATGAATCATCTTAATGGAGTGAATATATTTTAGTACAATTAATATTTCACCAAGAACATTTTTCGCTTGAACTTCATTAAACACACCATTTTGTTTGACTTCTTGTTGTAAATTTTTACCTTTAACGAAACTTTGAACTAAATAAAAGTGTTGATGATCTTCAAAATAGTCTAATAATCGAGGAATTTGAGGATGATCAATTTTTCCTAAGGTTTTTGCTTCTCTTTCAAATAATTCTAAAGCCATTTTGAAGATTTCAGGATCATTAGAATTAGGACGTAGTTGTTTTATCACACAAAGAGGATTACCGGGTAAAGATAAATCAACCCCTAAAAAAGTTGTTCCAAACCCACCCTTGCCAATTTTTTTGATGGTACGATAACGATTATGCAATATTAAACTAGAACCACAACTGGCACACACCTTATCACTAGGTTGATTTTGTGGTTCAGAACAATTCGGATTTAGGCAATAGCTTAAAATCATTCAGCACTTTTTAGTTCGCTTTATTGATTTAGTATAACTGACGTTACGCACTCATGTGTTAGTTTTTCGACATTATATCGTTTATGCAAAAAAAAGGACTAACCAAAATTAATTGATTAGCCGTAATAATAGGGAACGCACTTTCAGAAAATATATTGCATTACTTAAGAACTAATTTAACATTAGCGTTTTGTAACCCACGTTGCTTAACTTCTCCCAAAGTTTTATTAACCGCATATTTTTGATTAATAGAGTTAATTAATTCAGTTTGATTGTGTTTTTTAGCAACGCCCCAGAGATCAGCGATTAAGTCAAAGCTACCATCGGTATTACGAGACCAACCAAGATCGTATTCTCCTTCCAACACAGCTACAATATCAGCACGAAGACGTTGACCATTATAGCCACGAACATCAGCATCGGTTTTTACACTAATACCGAGATCACGCAAGGAATTAGTTAAAATTTCCGCAGAAGAGATTTTGGTGCGTAAAGTACTGAAATGAGACATTGGTATTTCCTCCTAAGAGATTAAAGACAACTTTTTGATGTTAAATTGCACTTAAAGTGCTTTAGATTAAACTGTTAGCAATGAAGCTAACCTTTCCCCGACAATGAGAGAAAGACTGTTAAAATGACCCTCGCTGATATTCAACGGAGGTTGAAGCAGGTCTGGCTCTTTGATTAGCCCAGTCTCGTAGTGCTGTTACCTGTTCTGTCATAGTGCGGGACAGAGGTAGTGTAGATTTGACCGCAGCAATAATATCCAACTGTGTGAACTCTCGCCCTTGGGCAAAAGCCTCATACATAGCTGCCACAATTGCTTGTTCAATTTCTGCCCCAGAAAAACCTTCTGATACTTTAGCTAACTGTTCCAAGTCAAAACGACTTATATCTGAACGACGTTTGCTAAGATGAATATTAAAAATCGCTTCTCTTTCCTGATGACTAGGCAAATCCACAAAAAAGATTTCATCAAAACGACCTTTACGCAAAAACTCACCCGGTAGTCTTTCGATACGATTAGCTGTTGCCATTACAAACACTGGAGAATTTTTTTCTTGCATCCACGTCAAAAATGAACCAAAAATTCGACTAGATGTACCACCATCAGAATCACCAGATCCAGCTCCTCCAGCAAAAGCTTTGTCTAACTCGTCGATAAATAATATCGTTGGTGAAATAGATTCCGCCGTCTTTAAGGCACTGCGTAAATTTGCTTCTGATTTCCCTACCGTCGAACCATCATAGACTCTGCCCATATCCAAACGGAGTAAGGGTAATCCCCATAACTTAGCGGTAGTTTTAGCAATTAAGGATTTTCCACAGCCCGGTACTCCTAAAATTAGCATTCCCTTCGGTTGAGGTAGCCCGTAAGCTCTAGCTTTTTCCGTGAAGGCTTGCGATCGCTGAGTTAACCAGTGTTTGAGTTCTTCTAAACCACCCACTGCGTTGATAGTTTCATCATCTTCAATATAATCGAGGATGCCATTACGCCGAATTAGTTGTTTTTTCTCAGAAAGGACAATTTCCACCTCATTTTCTGTTAATTGCCCGGCTTTAATCTGAGCTTTACGATAAACTTTTTCTGCTTCATCGATAGTTAAACCAAGAGCGGCTCTGCGTAATTTTTCTTTAACTTCTGTGGAAAGTTGTTTGCCTTTAGTATTTTTTAAAGCTCTTGCCAATACCAAATCTAGCTCATGGGCTTGAGGTAAAGGAAAATCTAGTACCACTAAATCTTTTTCGAGTTCTAAAGGAGTTTGCTGATAAGGAGACATCAAGACAATTATTTTATCTGTCCCCTTAAAACTAGCAATGGCATCTCTTAACCATCTAGTTACAGGGGGTGATTCTAAATAAGGATGTAAGTCTTTGAAGATGTAAATCCCCGCCTCTTTTTGTCTGACAACCCATTCGATGGCTGCTTCGGGAGAAACAGTGTTGTGTTGTACAGAAGTAGAATTGTGTTCAGAGCGTTCAACGATTCCACGGGTTACTGTCCATACAAATACTCGACGAGATCCCTGATTGGGTAATTCATTCACTATGGTAGCAATGGCTTCCTCTGCACGTTCTTCTTCCGAAGTCACTAGATAAATCAGGGGATATTGAGCTTTGATAAGAATGTTTAACTCTTCTTTCATGGGATCGACCTCTCTTGTGGTTAGGCAGTTACTGTAATCGCTGACATTACTGTCACCATTTAGCAAGGGATTAACTCTTCTTGTCCTTCGGTGTCTTTGCTGATTTCTGTTGCCTCGCCAATTAAGGGAAACTCTTCATCAACGATGTTGGGTTGATTTTTGAGGGAAATCATATCTCCGTCACGCATAACCATGGCGGCATTACATTCAGGGCAAATGTGAACTTGATGAGTCTTTCCGTAACTCGCTTCTAGTTCCTCCACTGCTTCAGGATGTTTTAAGTAAAAACTAATAGCCTTTTCCACGAGGGCTGACATGGAGTCAGTATCGATGGCTGCTTTTACTTTTAATTGACGATGCAGTGTTGGTGGAAGATAAAGAGTAACTTTTTGCTTTTCTTGCATATTCGCTTTTATTTGATATGCCCAGGTGCGATATTGATTAATTTAACTTTTTTTTTTAAAACTGTCAAGCTGTTTTCCCATTTTAATGGTAATATTGTTACAAAACTTAACAATTGAATTAAAAGTGGAGATTTTTATTTTTGAGGAGCTCTAAACTTAGATTAAGCACTCATGTAAGTAAAATTAATTGTATAGAGACAATGGGTTTAAACCCCTTGTTACCCTTTGTTAACATAGCTTTGAGAAAAATAAAGGGCATCGATTAATTTTGCTTACTCAGTTATCCTAGCTTACGTTTAATAGCATTAATGAGAGTATCTAAGATATAAAGCCTTGCGTAATATTTATTATTACCCGGCACAATAGTCCAAGGAGCTTGAGCGGTGCTAGTTCGTGCTATAGTTTGGTTAACGGCAACGTCATATAAATTCCATTTTTCTCGATTACGCCAATCTTCATCGGTTAATTTATAACTTTTATAAGGATCGTCTTTTCGTGCTTCAAAACGTCTTAATTGCTCTTCAGGGCTAATATGTAACCAATATTTAAGCAGTATATAGTTAGAACTAGCTAACTGTGCTTCAAATTCATTGATTTCTCGATATGCGCGTCTCCATTCAGATTCGGTAGCAAAACCTTCAATTCTTTCGACTAAAACTCTACCATACCATGTACGATCAAAAATACCAATTTTACCTGTGGGGGTTAACCGTTGCCAAAAACGCCAAAGATAATGATACATATGTTCTTCTTTAGTGGGAGCGGCAAAAGCATGGACTTGATAGCTGCGAGGATCTAAAATATCAGTAATTCTTTTAATGGCGCCTCCTTTTCCGGCTGCATCCCAACCTTCAAATAATAATAAGATACCGATATTTTTTTCAAAGATGTCTTTTTGTAACTTTCGGAGTTCTAACTGAGATTGTTTAAGTTTTGTTTTATATTCTTCTCTGGAGATACTAAGGTTTAAATCAATTTGTCCTAAATAATCGGGTTCAGTAGATAATAAAGATGTTTGAGAAGGTAAAGAAGGGTTTTGTGGTGTAATTTTACGTTTGGCTAAGGTTTCTCGAATGGTTGAAACTAATTGGGTTAAAACCTTTACTTTTGCCCACCGTTGACAGTCAGCTTCGACTAATACCCAAGGGGCAAAACCACTATTTGTTAAAATCAGCATTTCCTCTGCTAAGGTTTTATATTCTTCATAATTTTTTTCCTGTTGCCAGTCTTCTTTACGCACTCGCCATGATTCAAACTCATCTTTTTCGTATTTTTTGAGACGATCTTTTAATTCTTTTTTGCTTAAATGAAGCCAGTATTTTGCTACCACAGCACCATCTTCGATTAATTGTCTTTCAAAGGCGTTAATATCACGCATAATTGTAGGCACTTCAGTATTGCCTAATCTTTGAAACAATCTATCTTCTAGTAAGTGAGTGTACCAACTATGATAGAAAATACCTATACTGCCTTGAGCCGGTATTTTTTGCCAAAAACGCCACAAAAACGGATATTTTTTTTCTTCTTCTGAAGGTGCTAAGATCGGATGTACCACAAAACCCCGAGGATCCATATAATTAGTCATTTGCTTGACTAAAGTGCCTTTTCCGGCCGCCGCCCATCCTTCTAAAACGACGATAATAGGTAGTTTTTCTAACCAACAGATATTTTGTAGCGATCGTAATTCTCGCATTAAGTCTTCTATTTTAGTACGGTAAGTTTCTTTATCTAAAGAAGTAGTTAAGTCTAAAGTATCTAACATTTTGATGATGATCCATAACAGCTATACACTCAATATATACTGAGTTGAACTGAAATTTAAAAGTCTTAAGTTTATCTTAATATTAGAGGTAAAAAGTTTTAATAATTAATCTTTAGAAAAATGTCCTTTCTTTTAAAAAAAATATCTTTTAAATATCTCATTTTTGCTTTGATAGGTGGCTTATTTATGGGCTTAACTGTTGCACCGAGTAACTTATGGTTTTTAGCATGGATAGCTTTAATACCTCTGTGGATAAGTTTATCTCAATCATTTTTGACATCAATATTAGCGGGGTTTTTATGGGGATGTGGTTATCATGGTTTTGCTTTATTTTGGATAACAGGAATACATCCGATGACATGGATGGGAGTATCATGGTTTAACAGCTTAATTATTGCTATTTTTTGTTGGTTATTTATTACTTTCTGGGGAGCAATTTTAGTTACTATTTGGGCAGGTATTTTTAACTTGATTATTAGTCAAAAATTAGATAAAAATAAATTTCTAAGTCCTAGTTTAAGTAAGATATTTTTAGGGGTAACAATTTGGTGTTTATTAGAAAAAATTTGGAGTTTTAGCCCTCTTTGGTGGACATCTTTATCTTTTACCCAAAGTCCTTATAATTTAGCCATTTTACAATTATTAAAAGTATCTGGAACAACTACTATTACGGCTTTAATTATCTTAATTAATGGTTTATTTGCAGAAAATCTTATTTTAATCCTGAAAAATAAACAATATTTTTATAAGGATAAATATAACTTAATGAGTAGTGCTATAATTATTTTAATTGTTACTCATGGTATCGGTTATATAAATTATCAAGGAAAAATTAACGATGATTTATCAAAAGTAATAAATATCGGCATTATTCAAGGTAATATTCCTAATGAAATAAAACTTTATGATCAAGGATTAAAAACGGCGATGATTAATTATACTAAAGGTTATTATGATTTAGCTCAACAGAATATTGATTTAATTTTAACTCCGGAAACGGCTTTACCTTTTTTTTATGATCAAATAGCTAATAATAGCCCTATTTATCAGGCAATCTTGAAAGAAAAAATACCTTTATTATTAGGTGCTTTTGATCAAAAAAATAAGAATTATACTAATACTTTATTTAGTCTCAATCAAGAAGGAAAAATTATTAGTAAATATAACAAAATTAAGTTAGTGCCATTAGGTGAATATATTCCTTTTCACAGTATTTTAGGTAATTTAATTAATCGTCTTTCACCCCTAGATGCACATTTAATTGCGGGAGAAAAACAACAAATTTTCAATACTCCTTTTGGAAAAGCTATTGTCGGTATTTGTTATGATTCTGCCTTTGCTGAAGTTTTCCGTAATCAAGCGTTAAATGGAGGAGAATTTATTATTACGGCTTCTAATAACGCCCATTATAGTGATACTATGCC
>NZ_VRZC01000124.1 GCF_016743215.1 Geminocystis sp. GBBB08 | reverse complement strand
GTGCAACGGTAGAAAACACTTTATTCCAAGATAGTGAACAAGCAAACACTTTCCGTGCTTTTGAACCTACCCAAGCTGAAGAAACCTACTCTATGGTAACAGCTAACCGTTTCTGGTCTCAGATTTTCGGTATCGCTTTCTCTAACAAACGTTGGTTACACTTCTTTATGTTGTTTGTACCCGTGACTGGTTTATGGATGAGTTCTATCGGTATCGTTGGTTTAGCATTTAACCTTCGTGCTTATGACTTCGTTTCTCAAGAGTTAAGAGCGGCGGAAGATCCTGAGTTTGAAACATTTTATACCAAAAACATCCTATTAAACGAAGGGTTGCGCGCATGGATGGCGCCTCAAGATCAACCCCACGAAAAATTTGTATTCCCTGAGGAGGTACTTCCACGTGGTAACGCTCTCTAATCCGATCGGCGGTCGTGACTTAGAATCTACCGGTTTTGCATGGTGGTCTGGTAATGCTAGACTGATCAACTTATCTGGTAAATTATTAGGTGCTCACGTTGCCCACGCAGGTCTAATTGTGTTCTGGGCAGGTGCAATGACTTTATTTGAAACTGCTCACTTCATCCCCGAAAAGCCTATGTATGAACAGGGCTTCATCTTATTACCTCACATTGCCACTTTAGGCTGGGGTGTCGGTGCTGGTGGTGAAGTCACAGATATTTTCCCCTTCTTTGTCGTAGGTGTTCTTCACCTTATCTCTTCCGCAGTCCTTGGATTAGGCGGTCTTTATCATGCTTTGCGTGGTCCTGAAACCTTAGAAGAATATTCTAGTTTCTTTGGCTATGACTGGAAAGATAAAAACCAAATGACCAATATTATTGGTTATCACTTAATCCTTTTAGGTATCGGTGCTTTATTACTTGTATTCAAAGCCATGTTTTTTGGCGGTGTTTATGATACTTGGGCTCCCGGCGGCGGTGATGTTCGTGTAATTAGTAACCCTACTCTTAATCCAGCGATTATCTTTGGTTATTTAATCAAAGCTCCTTTTGGTGGTGAAGGTTGGATTGTCAGTGTTAACAACATGGAAGACATCATCGGTGGTCATATTTGGGTTGGCTTAACTTGTATCTTTGGTGGTATTTGGCACATCTTAACCAAGCCTTTTGGTTGGGCTCGTCGTGCTTTAATCTGGTCAGGAGAAGCCTATCTTTCCTATAGTTTGGGTGCTTTATCCTTAATGGGATTCATCGCTTCTACTATGGTATGGTACAATAACACCGCTTATCCTAGTGAATTTTATGGTCCTACTGGTGCTGAAGCATCTCAAGCTCAAGCCTTAACCTACTTAATTCGTGACCAAAGATTAGGTGCTAACGTAGGTTCTGCTCAAGGGCCTACTGGTTTAGGTAAATACTTGATGCGCTCTCCTACTGGTGAAATCATCTTCGGTGGTGAAACCATGCGTTTCTGGGACTTCAGAGGTCCTTGGTTAGAGCCTCTTCGTGGTCCTAACGGTTTAGATTTAGATAAAGTCAGAAACGATATTCAACCTTGGCAAGTACGTCGTGCAGCTGAATATATGACTCATGCTCCTTTAGGTTCTTTGAACTCTGTAGGTGGTGTTATTACTGACGTAAATGCTTTTAACTATGTATCTCCTCGTGCATGGTTAGCAACCTCTCACTTCACTTTAGGTTTCTTCTTCTTAGTTGGTCATTTATGGCACGCTGGAAGAGCTCGTGCTGCTGCTGGTGGTTTCGAGAAAGGAATCGATCGGGAAGATGAGCCGACTTTAGCATTACCAGATCTTGACTAATATTATCGTCTTGAATCTTTGCTAAATCCATCAGCCTCTGCCTTTATGGTGGGGGCTTTTTTAACTAAGAAGTAAATTGTTCCTAAAAAGTATTATGATTGTTGTTGGCTTGATGAGTGGTACTTCGGTAGATGGTATTGATGCTGCGGTAGTTGATATTCAAGGTACAGCATTAAATTTAAAGGTTAATCTGTTAGTTGGGCACACTTTCCCTTATTCGGCTAATTTGCGCACCAAAATTCTTCAAGTTTGCGAAGGAGATTGTCTTAAAATGGCCGAATTTGCTCAATTAGATTATGCGATCGCCTCTGAATTTGCTCAAGGGGCATTGAATATAATTCCTCAAAATATTCAAGTAGATTTAATTGGCTCTCATGGTCAAACACTATATCATCAACCTCCCCATCAAAACCAGCTAGGCTATAGCTTACAGTTGGGGAGAGGAGATGCGATCGCCTATTTAACGGGTATTGATACTGTTAGTAATTTTCGAGTGGCTGATATTGCCGTAGGTGGACAAGGTGCACCATTGGTGTCTAAAATTGATTTATGTTTATATCATCATCCTCGTCACAGTCGTTGTTTACAAAATATTGGCGGTATCGGTAACGCTACTTATTTACCCTCAACTTCTCAACAAAAATGGCAAGAAAAAGTTATCGGTTGGGATACTGGACCGGGTAATGCTTTAATAGATTTAGCAGTACAAGAATTGAGTAATAATCAACAAACCTTTGACTTTAACGGTGAGTGGAGTCGTCAAGGAAAACCATGTCAACCTTTAGTTAAAAAATGGCTAAAACAAGACTTTTTTCACCAAAAACCGCCAAAATCTACGGGTAGAGAATTATTTGGGCATATTTATTTACAAAAATGCCGTCAAGATGCCCATAATTATAATTTAAGTGATGCTGATTGGTTAGCAACTTTGACAGAATTAACCGTTGCTTCTATTGCTGATAGTTATCATCGTTTTTTACCTGCATTACCCCATGAGGTGATTCTAGCCGGAGGTGGTAGTCGTAACAGTTACTTAAAAGAGCGTTTACAAACTTATCTCCCTGATTGTAATTTACTTACTAGCGATGATTTAGGTATCAGTAGTGAATTTAAAGAGGCCATAGCTTTTGCTATTTTAGCCTATTGGCACGTTAATAGTTATCCGGGCAATTTACCTAATGTGACGGGTGCGAAAAAAGAGGTTATTTTAGGGCAAATGAATAAAACGAATAGGTAATAGGTTAGTATTATTCAAATTATTAAAACCTAAAACCCAAAACTGATACATTTATGCGGAACAATACGGTATATTCCCGTACTGAGCAACAATAGCATTTGAGTATTTTACTCAAAAGGAGGTATCCCTCAAAGCCTTAAAAATATTTTTAAGACGCTTAATCTGACATTGATGCCAGTTTTACTTCACCCACGGAAGCGTTGATAGTATTACTATCTTATTTTTGTAAGGTACTTCCCCAAAAGGGGCAACCAAAATCTTCTTTTATTCTACATCAAATATTGCTTTTATGAAACAGAAATTTAATATTTTAACAAACTTTTTTTTTATTTGTCCTTTTATGCCATTTTATATCCATTTATGTGGAAAATCGAAGATTTAGTAAATCTCTTTCCAGAAAAAATAAGGCTTATAATAGTTGACAAAAATCTATCTAATGTTTTTTCCTATTATAAATGGAATGTAACGATTTAAAAACCAACTTACAGGAACTAAAATAAATATAGCAAATAAAGCGTAAATTAATGCCACAATATCAGATTGATCAATTAATTCCTTAGGGATTTTTAAAATATAAACTGCAATCCCCGTAAAAAATGGAAATAAAAGTAAATGTAAAGGAAAGATGACTATAGTGTTTTTCCCTATTTCTGCAAAAATTTGATGAGGTTTGATTATTTTAGAAATTTGACACCAGAAAAATATCCCAGATAAAGCAGCTAAATAAAAGTATAAATAATTTTTCCCAAAATTGCCGATAACAAATGCACTTGTTTCATTAAACATAGAAAAAATGAGATAAGTTAGTAGCCCAAAAAATAAGGAAGGAAAATTATACCAAGTTTTAAATTCTTCATTAAATATATAGGGTTTAATCAAGTAGCCAATAGTATAAAAAACTACCGCAGTTATAGCAACATCAATACTAAATGGTAGTCTAAAGTGTTCTATCTTAATAAATTCAAAGTAGTAGTAGCCAATAATTGATAATATAAAAACTGTTAGTGGTAATTTTTTAGGAGATAAACGAATTAAGAAAAAGAAAATTAATTCAGTGATAAATAAACAAGGAAAAAACCAGAGACTAATATTATATTTCATCCATCCATAACCTGCTACCCCATAGAGAGTATTAATAATAAAATCCCATAAAGGATTATTAGGTAAAGAATCACCTTTTAGTTTTCCAATCAGAAAAAACCAAATCAAATAACTAACAATACTAAAAGTTAAATAAGGAATAATTAAATGTTGAAACTTAATTTTAAAAAAAGATATAAATTTTTGTTCTTTAATAGATTTTTTTATAAATAAACCAGATATAAAAAAGAAAACTGGCATAAAAAATGAAGTTGTATATATACTGACAATTGATGAATTTCTACCAGTATGAATTAAAACTATAAAAAAGATACTAATAGTTCTTAAAGTATCAATCCAAGGTATTCTAATTTGACTATTATTTTCCCTAGACATAAAGTATTTGGTGATTTTGACTATTTTTCCAACAAAAAACTCTCCTTTTTTTCTTAATTATCTAATAATTCCTAATTCCTAATTTTAAATTCTTAATTATCTCGAATTTTGAGCCGAATTAATCCGATATTTGATCTTTTTTTGTGCAATAGTTAATAAAATATAAACAAGTAATAAATAAAGCAGGGCAAGGAGTTGAATTAGCATGAATAAATCTCCATCAATTGAAATTGTGCGGTTAATTAGAATTATTTAGGTTAAATAGATACAAAACTCCTTCTATACTTTTTTTAGAAAAAATTAGTATAAATCAAAGTTAAATATTTTCTGGAGATGTTTTAACAGGTATTTTTATCTTCTTGATTGATAGCAATAGATAAAATATCTGTTTATATCTAATGAATAAAAATAGGAACATCTTTTCTCACTTACAAAACTTGATTAAGATGTACTACTTTAATTTATTTCTGTCACTAACATTCTCAGTTTCCAACATTAAAGAAAAGCCAGAACTTTTTTCTCTGTCAACTCTACCCTGGGAATGGTTAGCTATCAAATGAATATATATAACTATTACTCTTATTAATATAAGATTAAGTTGATCAGTGTAACAATTGTAATCTAAGATTTTTTTCGTTTTAAGATTTATTGCTACTTATATATCTAAAATAACATAAATTGACCTTAAACAGAAGTTCCTGAAAAAATTTTTTCTTGAGAGTTAATCCTGATTAATCAACATTTTTATTGTATATTAACTATAATTCGTAGAAAAAATCGTCAATTCTGATCTCAGTAAGGGATACCATAGCTTAAAATAATAATAAGATATGTGAACTTTCGTAAACTATTTTTATAAAAAAAACTACTTATAAATGACAACTGCCACTTCTCTATTTACCCCGGTAGAAAATGATTTATTACTACTAATTGATAACTTAACCACCTTGGTAGAGGCACAACATCCCATTTTAGGCGCCGCCGCAGAACATTTGTTTAGTGCGGGGGGGAAAAGAATTCGCCCTGCCATCGTCTTGTTAATATCTCATGCTACATTAAATGGTCAAGAATTAACTCCTAGACATCGGCGTTTAGCAGAAATTACGGAGATGATTCATACAGCAAGTCTTGTTCATGATGATGTGGTGGATGATGCTGAAATTAGACGACAAGTGCCAACGGTTAACACTCTTTTTGGTAATCGTATTGCTGTGTTGGCGGGAGATTTTTTATTTGCCCAATCTTCATGGTATTTAGCAAATTTAGATAATCTTCAAGTAGTTAAATTATTGTCGGAAGTTATTAGAGATTTTGCAGAGGGAGAAATTCAGCAAGGGTTAAGCTGTTTTGATACAGATGTCACTTTAGAAAAATATTTACAAAAAAGTTATTTTAAAACTGCTTCTTTAATTGCTAATAGTGGAAAAGCTGCCGCCGTTTTAAGTGATGCTTCGGAGGAAGTAGCGAATAAAATTTATCATTATGGGCGTAATCTTGGTTTGGCTTTTCAAATTGTCGACGATATATTCGATTTTACTGCTTCTGAGGAAGTTTTAGGTAAACCGGTGGCTTCGGATTTAGCTAGTGGTAATCTTACTATACCTGTATTATTTGCCATGGAGGAAAAACCATTTTTAAAAATTTTGATTGAGAGGGAATTTAGTCAAGAAGGGGATTTAGAAAAGGCGTTGGAATTAGTTAAGCATAGTGATGGGATTGAAAAATCTAGGGCTTTGGCTTATCACCATAGTCAATTAGCTTTACGCAATTTAGATTGTTTACCAAAATCTTCAGCTACAGATTCTCTAGTGGAATTAACCGATTATGTTTTAAGTCGGATAAAATAACGTTTTTATTATTTAACACTTTCGAGACAATTTTTAGCTTTTTGAGAAAATTATTGTCAAGGATAAACTCTATAAATGATATAACACAAATTACAATCTAAGAGTTCAGAATTTCTGAAAAATTTAATGTTGATCAAATTATAATAAATCGATAAATTCATCTATAGTTAAATCCGCACTTTTTATAATAGTTCTTAATGTACCTTTAGCAATATTTTTATGATTTGGTATAACAATTTGAGAAAAAGGATTATCTTTTCTTAAAATAATATGACTTCCTTCTTGACGTTTTTGATAATAGCCAATTTTTGCCAATGCTTTAATACAGGTTTTACCTGACATATTTGGAATTTTTGTCATACTGCCATTAATAAAGCATCAAAATTTTCTACTGGAATGGGAATATTATCCTCTTCTAAGGCTTTGATATAACCATTAATGGCTTCCTTGATATTGATTAATGCTATTTCCTTTGTTTCTCCTTGAGAAATACAACCTTTTAAACTAGGACATTCTGCTATCCAATAACCATCTTCATCTCGATATAATAAAACTTGTCTCATTTTAGTTTATTTTTTACATATTAAAACTTTATGATTAATATAATATCGTAAATAAGTCAGACTTGATCAAAAATGTTGTATTTCTTATCTGAAAAATTGATATAATTAAATCTAATAAATTATTCTAGCTTAATCTGTTACAAACTCTTGAAAAAACCTACACAAACGGAACTATTTAATGAACAGAAATGCCTCAACATATATCAGAAAGTCAAGTATTAATAACTTTTCTTGAAGAGAAGAAAAATTCCCTTAAAAACAAGTGTTAAAAAGGTATTTATTTTGGAATATTTTTCGGTGAAAATCAATTGAAGCTGATTTGAAAGAAGAAAAATTTTAGGGAGATTTTGAGGATAATTGAGACAAGAAAGAATCATGACTAAATATGTCGTTGATATTCATGCTTTAATTTGGTTTATAGAAGGCAATTCAAAATTAGGTATTAATGCAAAAACTATTCTTGAGGATACTGAAAATAAACTTATTTTATCTGTAATTGTTTTAGCTGGGGCGATGCAATCCTTCGCTTACTTAACACCTGATACCTTGTTTTAACCGATAATTTCATATCGTACTTTAGTAGTATAAAAAAAACTTTTACATCAACTCAAAAAAATTTTAGCAAAAAGCGCATAAATTCATCAAACGACACTGATAAGTAGATAAGGAAACCAAAGTTTGAGGAAAATTTACCTTAATCTATTTTATGAAAATGCAAAAACGCAGTAATCTGGTGACGCAGTTTTCTTCCTTTCTCTGTTTGAAAGAAGAATCTTCTTCTGTAATTACTTACTGGGAAAAAACTCCGGAATTAGAGCAAAATATTCAATTGTTACTAAAACAACAGATAATTTCCTCTAAAGAAGATATTGTTGCCCAAGAATTTTTACGGTGGCTTAGGAAAAATCAAGATCAACTTAAACATAAACATTTAATTGCTTATTTACAAGAATCTTGTTTTTTTGCTACCCAAAAAGTTTATCAACGATTACGAAATTATTGGGATTTATTTACTTGGCAAGATTATTTTCAATGGGCGAATTTATTAGTATCTTCTCCTGTTAAATTATTAACACAATATGATAGTAATTTAAAGTTCAAATTAAATACTTATGCCAAAAATAAAATAGAATATCAACTAATCGATCAAGCCTATCAATACATGGGGTGGGAAAGGGCTTCTGATTGGGGATTATTAAAACAATTAAAGGTTGGTAATCGACGGAAATGTTTACAACAAATAGGTGGTTTAAAAGATATTAATTTAGAAAAATATTTACTTATTTGGGAATGTTTTAATCTTATTTATAAACCGCCACTAGCAGGACGAAATAAAAAGTTATTACCTCCTTCTATATCTCATTTTATTCAAGTAGGTAATGAATATAATTTTTTGATTACTAAAAAGTATCAAAATTTATCTTCTATTAATTCTGAAGAGTGCGAAAATATTTTATTGACTTGTATTAAATTTGCTCGTCAATATTGTAATCCTTCTACCATTACGACTAATGAAGATTTAGATTATTTAACTAATGATAAGACACTGAATTGTAACAATCAGGAAGAGAATTATCAAGATAAATATGATTTAGTTAATCAAGTTTTAGCTGAGGCTTTTGCTAAATTAATATCTCCCCAAAAAATTTTACTTCAATTATGGAAAGGTGTCAAACTAACTCAAACAGAAATTGCAGAAATTATGTCAGTTAATTATCCTAATTTTGTTACCCAACAGTTTCATGTTGCTCGTGAAATTAGTTTAGTCAGAACAATATTACTAGATTCATTAATTAAAAAAATTTTATTAGATGAAAAAGTAAAATTGACTCAAGGCAAAATCAAGGAATTAAAAAGTCCTTTAGATCATTGGCTACAAGAGTATTGTCAAAAACTTCTTTGGGAAAAAATATCTCTTATATATCAGTCTTTACCCTCAGAAGAAAAAGATAAACTTAAGGAATATTTAATCAATAAAGATTGGACTTTTAATGATGAAATTGAAGGTGATTTTTGTCAGAAAATTGCTCTAACTTTTCAAAAAAATCTACAATCAGAGTTTAATTTAGTTTTTCCTGAAAGCCAACATATCAAGATTAGTTTTCTACATTTAGTCGAAGAATGGATTAACGATTCTGTTTATTCTCTCATTAATAATAATTAGCTTTTAAAAATGATTTTTGTAAATAGTAACAACCTTAATATTATGTCTTTAGATTTATTTACAGCTTTTAATCCTGAACATTTATGGCTTAAATTTTCTCCTGAAGATCTTGCAAAAACTCAAGAAATTTCTGAAAAATGTTCTCCTAATGGGCAACATCAAGCCCTTTTAAATGCTCTTTCTTCCCTCTGTTTATTAAAATGGTTAAAGGTAACTTACCAAGATAGTAATAACTTTAAATTAGAGTTTGATAATGACAATTTATTAACTATGTGGGAATTTGTGAATGGCACTCCTATTCTTATTAACAATAATTCCACTCGTTTAATTTTATTCCCCCAAGAAAGTACAGATTTAACCGAATTTAATATTCCTCAAGAATGGGTTGATATTCCTCATTTTCGAGGAGATTATTTTTTACCTGTACAAATTAATTTAGATAGTGGTTGGTTAAGATTTTGGGGCTTTGCTACTTATGAAAATATTAAACAAAATAGTATTTATGATGATATTTTTCTTCAGTATATTTTTCCTCAAGATTTAGTCGAAGAAGATCTTAATTTATTATTTTTATTTGAAAAATATGGGCTTTCTTTTAAACCTGAATATCAACCTTTACCAATATTGTCTAACCAAGAAAAAAATAATTTATTGTCACAATTAAATCAGGCTAATAGTTTAACCTTACGTCATCGTTTAAATTTTGTTCAATGGGCGGGGATATTCGGTGATGAGACTTATCGTCAACTTCTTTATCAGCAATATCAACCGATTCGTTTAGGTGAATGGTTACATCATAATTTTAATCAAGCTTATAATCAAGGATGGCAACATCTTCAAGATTTAGTTGATACCCTATCTCTAGTTACTAATTCTTCTTCTCTCTCTTCTAATGGTATTGTGATGAGATCCGGTGAAATTAATTTACAATATATATATCAACTTCAAGATGAACAACAGTTGAAAATTGCGGCACAACGATTAAGCATTTTACCTCCAAATAGTATTCATAAAAATCAAGCCTTACAAGCTCTTGATTATATCATGACAAAATGCCGTGATGATGAAACCCGTTGGAATGCAGCCGAAGGTATTTGGCGTTTAGAGCCGAGTAATCCCAATGCTGGGTTATGGTGTGGTAAAAAGATTAATCTGGGCATAGATATGGGGGGTTTTTCTTTAGCTTTAGTGATTGGTTTATTACCAAAATCTGAAAACAAAAATAGTATCTTTTTCCGTCTTTATGCCATTAATGATTATGATACTTTACCTTCTAATCTTAAGGTTAACATTATGGATGAAAATACCCAGATATTTAAACAACTAGAAGCACAAGAAGGCGATCGACTATTACAATATAAATTTTGGGGGACAAAAGGTGAGTATTTTTGGATACAAATTAGTTGCGGAACAAATCAGTTAAGTGAGACGTTTATGATTTAGTCAGAAAATATCTATACCTAACGCCAAAAAAGAAGAACCTATAGTATCATAATTCGGAGAATCTTCCTTCTATTGTTAAACTAACAACATGACTGATATGAATAGATTTCTAAGAGGTGATCCTGTACCTTTGTTTCAGTGTAAAAGTACTAGCAATCCTAATTTTCATTTTAACACTATTGCTGGGCGTTATGTAATTTTATGTTTTTTTGGTTCTGCAACGGCAGAAAATACTATTAAAGCATTATCTTTTTTTTATCAACAGATACGCCCTAAATTTAATGATAGTGATTTATGCTTTTTTGGTGTTAGTGTTGATCCTCAAGATTTAGAATTAAATCGTGTTCAAGAGATTATACCCGGTATTCGTTTTTTTTGGGATTTTGATTTGCGGGTAAGCAATCAATATGGTGCCTTAGAAACTCAAGGAGATAATATCTTATACCATCCTTTTACTCTTATTCTTGATCCTTCTTTGCGAGTTATTGCTAATATCTCTCTTAATGATGCTGATGTTCATAACCGCACGATCGCCAATATAATTAATACATTACCTTCTGTTGATGATTATGCACAAGTACCTTTAACAGCACCTATTTTAATTGTGCCTCGTATCTTTGAGCCAGAATTTTGTCGCCAACTTATTAATTTATATAATCAAAATGGTGGGTCTGAATCAGGATTTATGCAAGAAAAAGACGGTAAAACTATTGGAATAATTAACAATAATTTTAAACGACGTCAAGATTATGAAATCGAATCAGAAGAAATAAGAAGTTATATGAGAGAGTGTTTAGGAAGAAGATTACTTCCTGAAATCAAAAAAGCGTTTCAGTTTGAAGCAACTCGTATAGAACGATATATCGTAGCTTGTTATGACAGTGAATCGGGAGGATTTTTTCGTCCTCATCGAGATAATACCACTAAAGGTACTGCTCATCGTCTTTTTGCCGTAACTATTAATCTCAATGCTGAAGAATACGAAGGAGGAGATTTATGCTTTCCTGAATTTGGAAGAAAAACTTATCGAGCTCCTACTGGTGGTGCTGTTGTATTTTCTTGCTCCGTTCTTCATGAAGCTACTCCCGTAACTAAAGGTACTCGTTATGCAACCTTGCCCTTTTTATACAATGAAGAAGCCGCAAAAATAAGAGAAGAAAACCTCAAATTTCTGACTAGTCAACAAATCAATGTTAATCAGGAATAAGAAATTATAGCAGATAAGGAGTTGATTAGGACGTTTTGAGATTCCTACGGTTATCTCGGAGTGACAACTATAGATTTTGAGAATGTCTTAACTAACCCGTTTATTGCTATATAACCTTCTTTCTATGAGCTGTTACCT
>NZ_VRZC01000123.1 GCF_016743215.1 Geminocystis sp. GBBB08 | reverse complement strand
ATTCATCTTTGTTATGGTCTGCTAAATTTACTATTTCTAGTTTTTTTCCTGTTTTTTCTAATAATAATGACAGGTAATTTGTGCCAAATCTAGCGAGACGGTCTTTATGTTCTACAATCAAGACATTGTAGTTATCATCAACTAAAATTTGAGCTAATTGTTTTCGATTATCGTTTAATCCGCTACCCACCTCCTTGATTTTAAAAATATCACTTAGTTACAACTTAAATTTAAAATAGATTTTTAATCCTTATTTTTTGATAAGATTTAGAAATCAGTAATAAACTAACGAAAAAATTTATGGTTTGGAATGAAGGTTACATTTCAGAAATTAACTATACCTATGGTTTTTATGGTGAATTAAGCCCCTTAAAATTAGCCTTAGCCACTGCTGTAAATTCTGTCCATCCTCCTGACTTAAACAAGCCTTTCAACTACTGTGAATTAGGTTGTGGTAGGGGTTACACTACTAATTTACTCGCATCAGCTTATCCCCACGCCCAATTTTACGCCAATGACTTCAATCCTAATCATATACTAGAAGCTAAAACCCTTGCTTCCTCAGCAACCAATCAAAATGTTCACTTCTTTGATGATAGCTTTACCAAATTTATCCATCAAGATTTACCACAATTTGACTTTATCGTTTTACATGGAATTTATAGCTGGATTACTCCTGAAAATCGTCAGGCTATTGTCAAATTTATTGATCAAAAACTCACAGTAGGAGGTTTAGTTTATCTGTCTTATAATGCTCTACCCGGATGGTCTGTAGCAATACCCATACAAGGTTTAATGTTAAGACATCGCCAACAATCTTCTGAACCAATTTTAGAAAGTATTGAACAAGCCTTAAATTTTACCGGCAAGTTAATCGATACTAAGGCAGGTTACTTTGTTCAAAACCCTAATCTTAAAAATCGTTATGAAAGACTAAAACTACAAAATCGTTATTATCTCGCCCATGAATATTTTAATGAGCAATGGAATAGCTTTTATTTTGATCAAGTAGTACAAGAGTTAGAAGAAGCAAAACTTAATTTTATTGGTTCAGCTCAACTTACTGATTATGTAGATGTTCTCAATCTCAGTCAAGAAGCACAAAAAGAATTAAATGAAATTAAAGATCCCATTTATAAAGAAGTTGTTAGAGATTTTTACTTGAATACTCAGTTTCGACGAGATATTTTTGCTCGTGGAAAATTACCAATGACTCCAGTACAACAGTCCGAACTCATTAGGAATATACGTTATGCTTTAATAGTTCCTCGTAATACTGTAAAGTTGCAACAATCTTTTGCCGTGGGAAATGTTACATTGCATTTAGACATTTACAATCCTATTTGTGATGTGTTGGCTGAATCGTCTTTAACTATGGAAGAGTTACATAATCATCCTGCTATCAACAAAATTACCATGAACAATCTTTATCAAGCCTTAATTGTATTAACTGGGATTGGTTATGTTCATCCTGCGGTAGATGATCAAATTTGTCAACAAAAAAAACCCTTTACAGATGCTTTTAATAATGCCGTAATCAAAAAAGCTTTTGTCAGTGATGAAATGAGTTACTTAGCCTCACCTTTAATTGGTACTGGAGTTGTCGTTACTCCTATGGAACAACTTTTGCTTTTTGCGCAAGGAATGGGGGAAGATGCCGTTAAATTTGTTTGGAATGTGCTATCAAGTCAAAACAAAAAATTGATGAAAGATAACCAAGTTTTACAAACTCCAGAAGAAAATATCGCACATTTGGAAAACATTGCTAAAGAATTTTATAAAAATAGTGTTCCCACCTTAAAAAAATTAGGAATTTAATTTGACACTCGTTTTGTTCTTTAAATATATTAAACAGTGAATAATGATCAGAGATTTTGACAGTAGAATAATGCAAAGATGCCTTGAATTAGCAAAAAAAGCTCAAGGTAAAACATCTCCTAATCCTTTGGTTGGTTCAGTAATTGTTAAGGAGGGTAAAATTATCGGTGAGGGTTTTCATCCTCAAGCAGGACAACCCCATGCCGAAGTCTTCGCCTTACAAGCTGCTGTATTAAATGCCGAAGATTCTACCGTTTATGTAAATTTAGAACCCTGAAATCATTTTGGACGTACGCCCCCTTGTACTCAAGCCTTAATCAAAGCCAAAGTCAAACAAGTTGTAGTAGGGATGATAGATCCCGATAGTAGAGTTTCTGGTAGTAGCATCAAAAAATTGCTAGAGGCTGGAATTGATGTCAAAGTAGGTGTTGAAGAAGAAGATTGTTTAAAACTTAATGAGGCATTTATCCATCGAGTGAAATTTCAACGCCCTTTTGGTATCTTTAAATATGCTATGACTTTAGATGGTAAAATTGCTACAAATACAGGTCATAGTCAATGGATTACAGGCACCAATACCCGAAATTTTGTCCATCATTTAAGAAGTAGTTGTGATGCCGTAATTGTCGGAGGTAATACCGTCAGACGTGATAATCCTCAGTTAACGACTCATGGAGTAACTACTCATAATCCTTTGCGGGTAGTAATGACGAAAACTCTGGATTTTGCTCTAAACTATCACCTTTGGGATATAAACCAAGCAAAAACTGTTATTTTTACTCATTCTCAACCCAATGCAACTACAAAAAGTCAATTATTAGATAAGGGAGTAGAAATTGTCGAGATAGAAGATATTAACCCCACTTTCGTGATGAATAATCTCCATCAAAGAGGATTAAACGCAGTTTTGTGGGAATGTGGCGGCAATTTAGCCTCACAGGCTATCGTATCTGGGAATATCCAAAAAATATATGCTTTTATTGCCCCTAAAATTATCGGCGGCAAAAATGCACCTACTCCTATAGATGATTTAGGTATTAATGCCATGAATGAGGCTTTATTACTTAACAATACTAAAATTCAGCAAATTGATCATGATTTTTTAATCGAAGCCTACTTTGAGAATTTAGAATTGAGAATGTAGAATGTAGAATGTAGAATGTAGAATTTAGAATTTACCATTGCCTCGTTGCTCGACAAATGACAATTATTAATTGACAAAAGTTGAAAAAATGGGATATGATCGTAGATTGTCACTGGTAATATATACTAGCGATAATTATAATTATATATACAAAAATTGTGTATAAAAAGCATACCTCATGCCAACTATTCAACAACTAATTCGTAGCGAACGTTCTCAAATTCAGAAAAAAACCAAATCCCCTGCGCTTAAAGAATGCCCTCAGCGTCGTGGTGTATGTACAAGAGTTTATACAACAACTCCCAAAAAACCGAACTCTGCTTTAAGAAAAGTCGCAAGGGTTCGTTTAACATCGGGGTTTGAAGTAACGGCTTATATTCCTGGAATAGGTCATAACTTACAAGAACACTCTGTGGTTTTAATCAGAGGTGGCAGGGTGAAAGATTTACCTGGTGTAAGATACCACATAGTTAGAGGTACTCTTGATGCTACGGGTGTTAAAGATAGAAAGCAGGGACGCTCCAAATATGGTGCAAAACGTCCTAAAGCTTAGATTAACTGAAAAATAACATTATTAAGGATATAGATAAATGTCTCGCAGAAGTAAAGCTAAAGTGGTAGAAGTACCACCAGATCCTCTTTATAACAGTCGTTTGGTAAATATGACCATCCGTAGAATCATGAAAGATGGCAAAAAATCTCTCGCCGCCAGAATTTTATATGATGCCTTAAGTATCATCGCTGAAAGAACTGGTAACGAACCGATGGAAACTTTTGAAAAAGCCATCAAAAATCTAACTCCTTTAGTGGAAGTTAAAGCTAGAAGAGTTGGTGGTGCTACTTATCAAGTACCGATGGAAGTTCGTTCTTCCCGTGGTAGTAGTCTCGCCTTACGCTGGTTAATTACATTTTCTCGGAAAAGAAGTGGTAAAACCATGTCCATGAAATTGGCTAACGAAATTATGGATGCAGCTAACGAAACTGGTGGGGCTATCAAGAAAAGAGAAGAAACACATAAAATGGCTGAAGCTAACAAGGCTTTCGCTCATTATCGTTATTAATTCTATAAATTGACCAACATTTATCCTCTACATGATCAAAAATTCCTCTTGGAAAGGTTGTGAGTTTTGTTAAGAAAAGTGTAGAATAGTAAACGGTGTCAATTTTTTAGCAGAAATCACCTTAAAAGTATTGCTCTAAGTCAAAGGAGGTAACTGTGGCTAGGATAATTCCCCTTGAAAAAGTCCGTAATATAGGCATTGCGGCTCATATAGATGCGGGTAAAACCACTACAACAGAAAGAATACTTTTTTACTCTGGTATTGTTCACAAGATCGGGGAAGTTCATGATGGTAATGCTGTCACAGACTGGATGGAGCAGGAACGAGAACGAGGAATCACCATCACGGCGGCGGCCATTAGTACTGATTGGCGAGGTCATCATATTAACATCATTGATACCCCCGGTCACGTTGACTTTACCATTGAAGTAGAAAGATCTATGCGTGTCCTTGATGGGGTTATCGCTGTATTTTGTTCTGTAGGTGGTGTTCAGCCTCAGTCGGAAACCGTTTGGCGACAAGCAGATCGTTATCATGTTCCTCGTATTGCCTTTGTCAATAAAATGGATCGCACGGGAGCAAATTTCTTTAAGGTATATCAACAGGTAAAAGAGCGTTTAAAAACTCCAGCTGTAGCGATTCAAATTCCCCTCGGTAGTGAAGATAATTTTCAAGGCATCGTGGATTTAGTGACCATGAAAGCTAATATCTACAAAGATGATTTAGGTCAAGATGTAGAAGTAACGGAAATTCCTTCAGAACTTCAAGAATTAGCCCAAGAGTATCGTGGTTATTTGATCGAAGCGGTAGCAGAATCAGATGAACTTCTTTTGGAAAAATACTTAGGAGAAGAAGAAATTACTAACGAAGAAATACAAAAAGCTCTACGGGAAGGTACTATTAAGGGTACAATTATGCCCATGTTGTGCGGTTCAGCTTTTAAAAATAAAGGTGTACAACTACTTTTAGATGCGGTGGTGGATTATTTACCAGCACCAACTGAAGTTCCAGCTATTAAAGGTATTTTGCCTAATGGCGAAGAGGCTATTAGACATTCTAGCGATGATGAACCTTTTTCCGCCTTGGCTTTTAAAATTGCTTCCGATCCCTATGGTCGTTTAACATTTATTCGGGTATATTCAGGGGTTTTGGCAAAAGGTAGTTACGCTTATAATGCTAGTAAAGACAAAAAAGAACGGATTTCTCGTTTAATTATCCTGAAAGCTAACGATCGCATTGAAGTGGACGAGTTAAGGGCGGGGGATTTAGGAGCGATTATTGGCTTAAAATTAACCACCACTGGGGATACTTTATGTGATGATCAACACCCGATTATTTTAGAATCCTTATATGTACCTGAACCCGTTATTTCCGTAGCAGTAGAGCCAAAAACGACTCAAGATATGGATAAGTTATCAAAGGCTTTACAAGCTCTTTCTGATGAAGATCCTACCTTTAAAGTCAGTATCGATCCCGAAACTAACCAAACGGTAATCGCTGGAATGGGAGAACTACACTTAGAGATTTTAGTCGATCGAATGTTACGAGAGTTTAAAGTTGAAGCCCATGTAGGACAACCTCAAGTATCTTATCGTGAGACAATCCGTAAAGCAGTAAGTGCAGAAGGTAAATTCATCCGTCAAAGTGGCGGGAAAGGGCAATATGGTCATGTGGTAATCGAAGTTGAGCCTCAGGAAGAAGGGAAAGGCTTTGAATTTGTCTCAAAAATCGTGGGCGGTACAATTCCCAAAGAATATATCCCTTCAGTGGGGCAGGGCATCAAAGAAGCCTGTGAATCAGGTATAATCGCTGGTTATCCGGTAATTGATCTCAAAGTGACTCTTATTGATGGTTCATATCACGATGTTGATTCCTCAGAAATGGCATTTAAGATAGCAGGTTCAATGGCAATTCGGGATGGTGTTGAAAAAGCAGCACCTGTGTTGTTAGAACCGATGATGAAAGTTGAAGTGGAAGTCCCAGAAAATTTCTTAGGAGATGTAATCGGGGATCTCAACTCTCGTCGTGGCACTATTGAGGGCATGAACTCAGAATACGGTTTAGCTAAAGTTACAGCCAAAGTTCCTTTAGGGGCGATGTTCGGATATGCGACGGATATTCGCTCTAAGACCCAAGGACGTGGTATATTTAGCATGGAGTTTAGCAATTATGCTGAAGTTCCTAGCAATGTGGCAAATACCATTATTGCTAAAAATAGAGGTTATCTATAGCAGAAGGCAACCCCCTTAATCCTCTTGAAAGGTAGAAAGACAAAAGTGAAAATCTGATGTCTCCTATAATCTACTCTGCAATATTAATTAATTTAATTTATTAAATAAAGGAAACACAACAAAAATGGCACGGGAAAAATTTGAAAGAACAAAGCCCCACGTTAATATTGGTACTATTGGTCACGTTGACCACGGTAAAACTACTCTTACCGCAGCTATTACCTTAACTTTATCCGCTTTAGGTCAAGCAAAAGCTCGTAAATACGATGAAATCGATGCTGCACCTGAAGAAAAAGCTCGTGGTATTACCATCAACACCGCTCACGTTGAATATGAGTCTCCTGATCGTCACTATGCTCACGTTGACTGTCCAGGTCACGCTGACTATGTTAAAAATATGATCACTGGTGCGGCTCAAATGGATGGAGCTATCTTAGTAGTATCTGCTGCCGATGGACCTATGCCTCAAACCCGTGAACATATCCTCTTAGCAAGACAAGTTGGTGTACCTAGCTTGGTTGTATTCTTAAACAAAGAAGACCAAGTAGATGACGCTGAATTATTAGAACTTGTTGAGTTAGAAGTTCGTGAGTTGTTAACTGAGTATGGCTTCCCTGGAGATGATATTCCTATCGTTGCTGGTTCTGCCTTAAAAGCGGTTGAACAAATGACATCTAACCCTAAAACCCAAAAAGGGGAAAATGAGTGGACTGATAAAATTCATGCCCTAATGGATGCTGTGGACAGTTACATTCCTACTCCTGAGCGTGATATTGACAAGCCTTTCTTAATGGCTGTAGAGGACGTTTTCTCGATCACTGGTCGTGGTACTGTTGCAACTGGTCGTATCGAACGTGGTAAAGTTAAAGTTCAAGAAACCGTGCAATTAGTAGGAATCAGAGATACTCGTAATGGTGTCGTTACGGGTGTGGAAATGTTCCAAAAAACTTTAGAAGAAGGTTTAGCAGGAGACAACGTAGGTGTACTTCTTCGTGGTATTGAAAAAGAATCGATTGAACGTGGTATGGTTTTAGCTAAACCAGGTTCTATCACTCCTCACACCAAGTTTGAAGCGGAAGTTTACGTTCTCAAAAAAGAAGAAGGTGGCCGTCATACTCCTTTCTTCCCCGGATACCGTCCTCAGTTCTATGTGCGTACCACTGACGTAACTGGAACTATCAGTGACTTTACTGCTGATGATGGTAGTGCTGCTGAAATGGTTATGCCAGGCGATCGTATTAAAATGACTGTTGAATTAATCAACCCCATTGCTATTGAACAGGGTATGCGTTTCGCTATCCGTGAAGGGGGTCGTACTATTGGTGCTGGTGCTGTATCCAAAATCTTAAAATAGGTTGACATAATAAACGGGCGTACATTTTATTTGATTTGTACGTCCTAATTTTTTGTGTTATTTAAGCATCTTTACCCTAACTTTAACCTGAGTTCAATATAAAAGTATCGGTGAAAATGATGCTAGGAGACTAGAAGACTAGGAGAAAATTTCAAAAAACAAAATTATTCTGAATTATTACCAAGTATTTCTAGTAATCATTTCTCATTTCTCATTCCTCATTCACTTGTACCTTGAAAATATAAATACATAGGAAAAAATTATCATGGCAACTTTACAACAACAGAAAATTCGTATCCGTCTTAAAGCATTTGATCGCCGTTTACTAGATACATCTTGTACTAAAATTGTAGAAACTGCTAACCGCACTAATGCCTCACCCGTAGGTCCGATTCCTCTACCGACAAAGCGTAAAATATATTGCGTCCTGAGATCTCCTCACGTTGATAAAGATTCTAGAGAACATTTTGAAACTCGGACTCATCGTCGTGTTATCGACATTTATCAACCTTCTTCTAAAACTATTGATGCTTTGATGAAATTAGATTTACCTGCGGGGGTAGATATTGAAGTGAAATTATAGGTTTTGGTTGTTATTTTTGTGGGCGGTGTATCGCCCTACTTTTTTCAGTAGAAAAGAATTTTTTTTGCCATTTTTAAGGATGCACCTCTATCTCCAATTCTTTCTTTACCGTTATTAATACAGTTAGCTAAAAATTCTCTATCTTCTATTATCTCTATTATTTTCAGGGCAGTTTTTTGACAAATAACAGTTTTATCTCTATCATCCTCAATGGTAACTGTACTACTCCCTAATAATCTCATTTGTGCTTCAGCGAATCTATAGGTAAATTGAGGTCCTTTTCCTGGTATTTGTATTATTGGTTTCCCTAAGCCAACTGCTTGTTCTACTGCCGTTCCCGCCATACCTAACACTAGGTTACACTGTAGTATAATATCGGCAAAGGCATCGTTATAAACCCTGACAAAAATATTTTTTCCGTTAATTTCTTGACTAAAAATCCCTGAATCATAATGCCAGTTAAGGTTATTAGCGATCGACTTTAAATGATTATCAGTAATGCTAGGTACTAATGCAGCTCGAAACTGCCAAGATTTTCGTGATATTTTGACTAAAGTTTCGCACACTTCTAATTGTAAACTTAAATTGTGCAAGGCTTCGGGTAAACGACTACCAGGTAATAAGGCAATCATTGGTATTTCTGAAGATAAATTGAGATTTTTTTCTGTGGGTTTTAATCCATCCATAATGGGATAACCTTCACAAATTGTCTTGGTTAATCCTTGAGCTTGTAAATCTTCAGAGGTGAATTTATCCTTAGTAAAAATTAGTTGACAACGAGGCGATCGTAATAATAATTTAGTCAGAAAAGGTAGTTTTAATTTCCCTTCATAATAACTTGAATTAGCTACTAAAAAATTCAAATAATTTTTACCTGTTAAATAAGCAAAAAAAAGTGGAACAATATCTCCTACAGCGATAACTAAATCATAATTATTTTTAATTTTATTAAGAGTAATAATTTGTTTAATAGTTAAGGCAATTAAGCCAGAATATAAATC
This sequence comes from Geminocystis sp. GBBB08, assembly GCF_016743215.1. GTDB lineage: Bacteria > Cyanobacteriota > Cyanobacteriia > Cyanobacteriales > Cyanobacteriaceae > Geminocystis. Next base: position 2,881 of record NZ_VRZC01000123.1, on the reverse strand, counting down.
TTGAATCAAGTTAAGAATATTCAGATAAAAAATGCCTCCCGAAGGCATCGATTGTAAGGGGGCAACTATAGTAATATTTTTATTGATATAGGATTTTCCTTCCCCTACAATGGGAAAAGCATGAATAGTTAAATTATGATCAACCGAAAGTAAAGCCTCTGCCATTAAACTACTATTTAAGTCTTCTCCGTGACCATTACTAATAAATAAAATTTTTTTAACTTTCTCACTATTTTTATTCATATTTATTGGTAAAATAAACTATTTTAATTTTCAAAAATTTTGGTAACTAATTATATAATAAGAAAATCTAAGCAAAAATTTTTTGATGAGCTAAAAAAAAGACACAGTATCATTATAATTATCAATCCTTAATGTCTTAAATATGAACAAAAATCTCATTTTTTCTATTTTATTAGTCTTTATTCCCATTTCGATCACAGGACATTTTTTACATTGGAGTGAATCGATCATTTTTTTAACCTCAGCTATGGCTATTATACCTTTAGCGGCATTTATGGGAGTTGCTACAGAAGAAATTGCGGTAGTTTTAGGACCAAATTTAGGAGGCTTATTAAATGCTACATTTGGTAACGCTACCGAATTAATTTTAGCTTTTATAGCCCTTAAAAGTGGATTAGTGCAAGTAGTAAAAGCAACGTTAACAGGCTCAATTATTGGTAATTTACTGCTAGTAATGGGATTTGCCATGTTTTTGGGAGGATTAAAATATAAAGAGCAAAATTTTCCACCTACTGCTGCTCGTTTAAATGCTTCATCCATGAATTTAGCAGTAATCGCTCTTTTATTACCCACTGCGGTAGAATTTACTTCTACTGGTATCACTTCAAAAACATTACAAACTTTATCTGTAGCTGTAGCAGTAGTGTTAATCGGGGTTTATTTATTAACTCTCTTATTTTCAATGAAAACTCATTCTTATTTATATGATGTAGGAGTAGCAGAAAATGAAGAAGAAGGCGAAACTCCAGGTAAAAAACCGAATATCTTATTATGGGTGGGAATTTTATTAATTGTGACTCTTGGGGTAGCTATCGAGTCAGAATTATTAGTGGATTCCCTCGAAAAAGCTACGGAAGATTTAGGCTTACCCGTCTTATTCACTGGGGTGATTTTGTTACCAATTATTGGTAATGCTGCCGAACACGCTACGGCTGTAACGGTCGCTATAAAAAATAAAATGGATTTATCGGTATCTGTGGCGCTAGGATCTAGTTTACAAATTGCTTTATTTGTTGCACCAGTGTTAGTAATTGCCGGTTGGATAATTGGGCAACCGATGGATTTGAATTTTAATCCCTTTGAATTAGTAGCGGTGGCGGTTTCGGTATTAATTGCTAATTCTATCAGTTCTGACGGTAATTCTAACTGGTTAGAAGGAGTTTTATTATTGGCTACTTATACAGTGATTGGTTTAGCTTTTTATTTTCATCCTGCCATTGAAGGTTTAGCTTAATTAAGTAATAAGTAATAAGTAATATTCAAAATTGACTCAATCAAAGTAAAAAAATCAATTTTCATCGTGTTTTTATCAATTATTAATTTTTTATGCTCGAAATCTTAAAATCAAGCCTAATTATTTCCTGTCAAGCACCTAGTGATTCACCTTTACACAATCCAAATATCATTGCTGCCATGGGCAAAGCCTGTATTAACCAAGGTGCAAAGGGTTTAAGAATTGATAGCCCCAGTCATATTACAGCAGTTAAGCAATTATTACCTAATATTCCTGTCATTGGTTTATGGAAGCAAATGGGGCTTAATTCTTCTGTTTATATTACTCCTCGTTTTAAAGATGCGGTAGCAGTAAGTGAAGCAGGGGCAGATATTATCGCTATTGATGCTACTCAAAGAAGTCGCCCTAATGGAGAAACCATGTCTGAAATTATCACCCAAATTCAGCAAAAATTGGGTAAACCTGTGATGGCGGATATTGATACTCTTGAAAATGCCATCGCTGCTTCTAATGCGGGGGCTGATTTTATTGGCACTACTCTTTACGGTTATACAAAAGAAACACAAGATTTGCTCCCCCCTAGCTTTGAATTCATCGAGAAACTGATCAAATCCATCGATAAACCCATTATTTGTGAGGGTGGAGTCAAAACACCCCAAGAAGTAAAAAAAGCCCTTGATTTAGGTTGTTTTTCGGTGGTAGTAGGTACGGCGATTACGGGTATTGATTTATTAGCTCAAAAATTCACTAAGCCTTGCTTGTAGCCCACCGCACGTCATTTTATAGTTAATAAGCAATAAAAAATTAAGATATACATAAACTCTTTCATTCTTATTTAAAATGACTATAAAACTAGAATAGACTTCTCCAATAATTATTTTTCAAAGATTGAAAATGACAATAAACTATATTAATTTAATGATTTCAATATTGAAACTGATTTAGTTTTTTATTTCTGGAGATGTCTAATAGAGGAGAACGATCGCAGTTGTAGAGATGCTCATCCAAAGACCAAATATAAACCCGTCTGCCTTGATTGATATTACAGAGTTTTTGCCAATCGTGAATAATTGATAAATCTCCCAATCCACTGCCGCGCATTGCTGAATCGGGAAAATCCACTAGCCATAATTGTAAATCTTTTTGTTGTAAAAAACGAATAGGTTTGAAAGGGGACTCTCCTCTGAGTGCTTTTTGAACTTGAGTGACAAATTTTTTGGCACATTGACGACGTTGATTACCATTACCATTTTGAGCAATATGATTTCCCGTTTCTATAAGTAAGTAGGCAAAATTAATTGTATGTTTACTTTATGAAAGACAGAAGATAATAAGCAATAGGCAACAAGGATTGTATGTTATTTTAATTAATTTAAAAATTCACAATCTATTTTGCACGAGTAC
>NZ_VRZC01000122.1 GCF_016743215.1 Geminocystis sp. GBBB08 | reverse complement strand
ATATAATCCTTTATTTTCTTCATATAGACTATGAAATAAGATACCTTGTTGGAGATTTGATAATGAAAATTTACAACTTTGTCTCATGTTGTTACTTTTGATAAAATAATAATTAAAATTAATGCTATAAATACAGAGAGAAGATAAAAAAAGAGTCACTAAGGAAATTTTTGGTCATAAATTGTTTAAATTTCACTAATAAAATGTATTTTTATTAATTACTAAATAATTCTTTATAATTAATTTATCGTTAAATTTATGTAAACTTAAATATATGCTAATTACGGAAAAAACTCAATTATTAGGAATTATTGGTAATCCGATTCAACATTCTCTTTCTCCAGTGATTCAAAATCAGGCGATCGCCACGTTAAATTTAGATTATATATATTTACCATTTCTCGTAAAAGAAGATGATTTAAGCAAAGCATTTGACTGTTTTAAAGCAATTAAATTAAGAGGTTTTAATGTTACTATTCCTCACAAAAAAAATGTCATTCCTTTTCTGAAGAAAGTAACAGAAACAGCAGAAATAATTGAAGCCGTTAATGTGGTTTGGTTAACAGAAGAAGGATGGCACGGAACAAATACAGATATAGATGGCTTTCTTGCCTCTTTCAAAAAATTATCTAAAGATTGGCACAACATCACACCGCTTATTCTGGGAAATGGAGGAGGAGGACGTGCAGTGACCGTTGGTTGCAGTAAACTAGGTTGTAGGGAAATAAAAATTGTAGGACGGAATTTATATAAATTAAGGGCTTTTCAAGAAAGATGGAATAATTACTCTTTTGCGACTAAAATTTCCATTTATCATTGGGATAATCTAAGTGAGTTAATCCCTGATAGTGAATTAATTATCAATGCGACTCCCATCGGTATGTCTCCTCACATCAAAAATTCACCTTTAACAGATTTACAAATTTCATTGATTAAACAAAATACTATTGTTTATGATTTAATTTATACTCCTAGCCCAACATTATTTTTACAACAAGCCCAAAAACAAGGGGCTATTATTATTGATGGTAGCGAAATGTTAATACAACAAGGTGCAATTGCCTTTGAAATTTGGACCGGTAAATCTGCACCTATAGATATTATGTTAAATTCTATGTTAAGTAAAAGCTGATCATTACCTATTGAAGTTTGCCAAAAACATTCTCTGTAGTGTCTAATATCATACAAACAAAATAACCACTTCCTTTTTTGATATTAGCGGCATGACTTACTCCTGGAGGAACATAAATTGTCTTATGCCCAAAAACTTGATAAAATTCATCTCCTAACTGAATTTCATATTCTAAACCATTACTATCAGGAATGAGTATTTTTATTTCTGGTACATCATGACTATGAGGAGATACATAATGAGAAGGTATATTTTCAACTTCAGATATTTTGTGAATAGCCACATGATAGGGAAAATTTTGAGGTGCGAATCTTTGGATTTCTTTTATGCTATTATGACATGACAAAACACTTAAACTTTGCTGAATATTTGGAAAGATTAGATTTGAGTATTGATTATTCATCTATAGTCTAAATTAATGGTATTTTAAATCAATTATAAATGTAAAATTAGTATTTAATTAATCTTTATGCCAATAATATTATCTTGCAATGAATTAGTCCAGATGGCAATGGGACATTGGTATGCTCAAATTATATATGTCACAGCTAGATTGCAAATAGTTGAGATTATTGCACAAGGAAAAACATCCCTGGAAGAAATTGCCCTTGCTACGAAAACAGACAAAAAAGCATTGTATCGATTATTCAGAGTTTTAGTCAATTTAGGTTTATTAAATGAATTAGAAAATGCTCATTTTCAGTTAAATTCTATCGCCGATTATCTTAAAAAAGATCATCCTCAATCCATATGGGCAACTGTCATGATGATGGGAAATCCAGAACGTTATCAAGCATGGGGTGAACTACTATATAGTATTCAAACAGGTAATTCTGCCTTTGAACATTGTTTCGAGGAAAATATGTTTGACTATTTAGCACATAATCCCGAATCGGCTTATTTCTATCAACAAACCATGAAGCGTTTTTCAGGAATAGAAGCAAAAGCAATAACAAAAGCTTATGACTTTTCTTCCTTTGATTTATTCGTAGATATTGGTGGTGGTTATGGTGAATTATTAACTCAATTATTATCTTTAACTAAACATCAACGAGGAATTTTATTTGATAAATCTTATGTCATTGAAAAAGCTAAAAATCTTTATGAGCAATCACAATTCAAGGATCGTTTACAATATATTGAAGGAAGTTTTTTTGAGGCTATTCCATCCCATGGAGATGCTTATTTTCTTAAAAATATTCTTCATGATTGGAATGATAATAAAGCCTTAGAAATTTTACAAAATTGTTATAATGGAATGCCAAACCATGCTTCATTATTTATCTTAGAAGATGTTATCGATTCAGGTTTGAATGATATTTCTACCACTCTTTTAGACTTAAATATGTTGATAATTTATCAAGGTGGAAAAGAACGTAGTCAACAAGAATTTGAAGAATTACTAGCAAAAGCTAATTTTAATCTTGATCAAATTATAACTACAGAAGACAACATTTGTATTTTGAAATGTTATAAAAATTAATCAATATTTAACTATTTTGAAAAATAATAGTAGGAAATAAAGAACCTTGTTCATAATGAGGAAAGTTACAAGATAATTCTGTGAAATAATTGCCAAATAAATTTTTTACTTCTTCTAAGGTAGGAAAAGAATAAATACTGGGAGAATTTTCATAAACATTAATAGTTTTTAATAAATCTAATGACCATCCCAACTGATGTAAAATTTCGTCAGGATTGGAAATATTTTCTTTCCAAATTTGATAAATATAATCAACAGGAATACCCGCTTCTGTACTCTTCTGTAAAGCAGCTGCCAAACGTAACTTAAATAAATGAAAATTACCAATATTTCCTGCTTTTAAATCACAAAAAATATTTGTTATTTTTTCAGTTTGAGAAGGGCGTAAAAAAAATCGACTTGAAAATAAACCTTGTGGTTTTAAGATTCTTTTTAACTCCTGTAAAACTTGATTATAACTATTAGGATAATCTAATTGAGTAAAACAACCATCCGCCAAAATAATATCACAGCAATTATCTGGTAAAGGAATATTTTGCCAATGTCCTAAAATTACGGTTCTTTTTTTTTTATGATTTTCATTTTTATTCCAAATATTAGCAATCATTTCAGAAGATTTATCAATAGCAATAATTTCTATATTATCAGACCAAGATAAAGAAATAAAATCAGGAGTAACACCTAAAATAACTACTCTATAAATAATTGACAAGTTTAACTTTAGTTTCGCTAAAATTTCTGTTTCAATAAAACTTATATCTTCTTCATTCGGGCGTAAAGGAGAACCAATAACTTCCCAATTAGTAGAAAATTTTTGCCAATGATTATTTTTTACTGTCATAAAATTTACTGTTAAATATTTTTGATATATTTGGTTTTATTATAAATATTTTTGATTAATTATACATCATTATTTTCTTTTATTTTTAAACGAGAAAATATTAAATTAGAAGTTGCTCCTACAGTAGTTTCCGTTGGTCCATAACTATTATATATTCGTTTAATATGAGACAATTTTTTGAGTTTTTCAATTAAGGTAGATTTTACTTTTTCCGCTCCTAAACCTAATGCTTCAATCTTATGAGGTAATTGATTATTATTAATATACTGTTCTATGGTTGATGGAGATGCAGAAAAGAAAGTTATTTTTTCCTGATGAATCACTGTTTCAAAGTGAAATAAATCTTTAATTATAATAACAGTACCTCCAATAATCAAAGGAGAAAATATTTGAATAACACTTAAATCAAAAGAGATTGAAGTTGTGAAAGGAAAAGCATCAAAATCTTGACATTCTAACTGATTAATTCTCCAAAGAAGAATATTAACAACACTATGATGCTCAACCATAACACCTTTTGGTTTACCTGTTGAACCAGAAGTATAAATAATATAAGCTAAATTATTTGATTGAACATTAGTCATTAAATTAGCTTTATTTTCTTGATTAATTAATTCCCAATCTTGATCTAATTTTATCATGTTTTTCGCCTCAATTTTTCCTAAATTTCCTAACTTTTTTTGAGTTAATAAAATTGATATTTGGGCATCTTCTAACATATATTGTAATCTTTCTTCGGGATAATTTGGATCTAACGGTACATAAGCACCACCAGCTTTTAATATTCCTAATATTCCTATAATCATTTCTAAAGATTTTTCAACACAAATTCCGATTAATGTTTCTGGTTTTACCCCCCATTTTTGTAAATAATTTGCTAATTGATTTGCTTTTTCATTTAATTCTTGATAACTTAATTTTTGCTCTTCAAAAACTACCGCAATATTATTAGGTGTTTTAATTACTTGTTCTTCAAATAAGTGATGAATACATTTATTTTTTGGGTATTCTGTTTTCGTATCATTCCACTCAATTAATATTTGTTGTTTTTCCTTTAGGGTAAGAATTGATAAATTACCTAATTTTTGCTCTGGATTATTAATCATTCCTTCTAATAAAGTCTGCAAATGACCTAACATTTTAACAATGATAAATTCCTCAAATAAATCTGTTTTATAAGCTATTTTTATCAATAATTGTTCCCCATCATAAGCACCAATATTAAGGGCATAATGACCTTGTTCTAATAATTGAAATTTTCTATTTTTCCACTGATTCCCTTGCTGTTGTAAATATTCATTTAATTGATAATTTTCAAACACTAATAAACTGTCAAATAAGGAAATATTAGCCGGTAAATTAATCCATTGTTGTATTTTTGCTAAAGGAGTATATTCAAAATCTCTGATTTCTAACCAATTTTGACGAACCTGATTCAGATATGAAAGAACATTTTGTTCTGGAGAAATTATAATTCTTACTGGTATAGTATTAATTAATAAACCAATGATTGATTCTGCATTTTTAACACTATGACGACAGGCTCTTACTGCACCAAAAATAATATCATTGTCGCCACTATAACGGCTTAATAATAACGCCCAAGCTCCTTGTATTAAGGTATTTAATGTTAGATTATTTTCTTGAACAAATTTATGTAAATTTTGAGTTAATTCTTTACTTAAAGTAATAGTTTCTCGATTTTTTTCTTGATTATTTATGATCTGATTAGTAAATTTTTGAATTTTTATATTAGTAGGATTGGTAAAGTTTTTAAATTGATGTTGCCAAAAATCTTGAGCTTTTTGAAGATCTTGCTCTTGTAACCAATTAATATAGTTTTGATAGGGTATTGGTTCACTTAAGTTTAAGTTTTCTTGATTTAATTTAGCAGAATAAAGATTAAATACTTCTTTTAAAATTAAGGTGAAAGAACGGCCATCTAGTAAAATATGATGAAAAGTCCACAGCATTTTATAATGATTTTCTTCTAGTTTAAATAAAGATAAATTCATTAAGGGTGCTTGTTGTAAATTAAAACCTTTTTCTCTATCTTCTTTTAAAAACTGCTCAAATTTTTGTTGGATTTTTTCTAAAGATAAATGACTCCAATCTTGAGTATTAAGATTAAAATTAATAACTTCATTGATTATTTGTTGTGGTTGCTCAACATTTTCCCAAATAAAACTTGTTCTTAAAATGTCATGTCTATTAATAATTTGTTGCCAAGTTTGTGTAAAAAGATCCCTGTCAATTTTTTCAGTTAAATCTCCGACAATTTGCTCAACATATAATCCTTTATTTTCTTCATATAGACTATGAAATAAGATACCTTGTTGGAGATTTGATAATGAAAATTTACAACTTTGTCTCATGTTGTTACTTTTGATAAAATAATAATAAATTAAGGAAAATTGTTGAGTGACAAAAAGAAATATAAGTAAGTGAGTAAAATTAATTATCTATTTTATTTTTCTCAAAGCTATGGTAACAATCGGTTTAAACCCATTGCCTCTATACAATTAATTTTGCATGGGTACTTAAATATATTTCTATCACCATGTGCTTCCCTAAAATTGGTCTTCTCTAAAGAAGCCTCACCAAAATCAACACCACATAAATTAGCACCCCTACCATAAGAGGATATTTTCTAGCAAATACCTTTTTTTTCAATTTATGCCACAAAGCCATTATTAATTCCTAATTCCTCGTTCTTAATTCTTCATTCCTAATTAAGTGTAATAGTTGCCCATTCTGGTTGACGAATATAATTAATCATGTTCGTAAATTTTCTTAACTCAAATTGTTTTAATTGAAAAACATTAGCAGAATTTTCTATCCATAAATCATTGACGTCTTTGATGATAGATTCTACTTTAGCCAGATCAATGTTGTCATCAATTTTATCAAAATAACCTAAAGTAACGTGAGCGGCAAAATCATAATGTTGCTCAATACCTAGCTTCATAATTTGTTCATTTTGGTAGATTAATTGACGTAATTTAACTATTGGCTCATAACTAGACTCAGTAGGTGCAAGGCATACAGCAATTGCCCTAGGAAAAATAGATAAACCAATAACTTCCAATTCTAAAGATTGAGCATCAGTAACAAAAGATTGATATTCTTGAAAAATTTTATTGACTTCTGATAGTAAAATATTATCAAAATTCGGATTTTCTTTAACAGCATTAAGATAAGTTTTATCCCAGATTAAATCGGCTAAGGTTAAGTGGAAACTTTCTGAAGGTAAACCGAGGAAAAAATTATGCCCTAAATCTTCCATTAATCGATATTTAAAACCACGCAATGAATCATAAAAATTTTTATTATAATTATCTTCAGTAGAGGGGGGAGTGATAATGCTAAATCCAGGAAAATCTACTGGTTTACCATTGATAAATTTAGGAGATGACTGAATATTTTTTAATTGTTGTTTATAGTTAGCGGGTAAAGTCATTTGTACAACTCTATTTACATAACTCTGATAATTTCCATCCATATTTTTGAGCCTTTCTTAAATAATTGTATAGTGAGATTATTTTAGTTTATGAGGGGTTTATTATGATTTTAGTTAATAATGATTATTATAAATTTATATTTTTTTTCTGTCAATCACAAGTATTAATTCAGCTATGGGTTAACTTAATGATAACATCAGTTAAAGAAGGATATAATGTTGTTAATTCTTCTTGATTGCCTAAAGTAAAATCAGCAAAATCAAATCCTGGAGATACAGTACAACCTATTAAACTATAGGAGTTAGGTTGACTAACATTAGAGGCAAACCAATAACTATGAGGAATAACTAATTGTAAAACTTCATCATTATCAGGATTATTTCCTAGTTTAAATTGACTATATTCTCCTTGATTATCTATTAAATGAACTATTAAACTTGAGCCTTGGTAAAAATGAAAAATCTCATCACTTTTTAGTTTATGAAAAGCTGAAAATTCTTCTCCTAATAAAAGATAATAAATAGCAGTACAAGCATTGCGTGAATTATCATATCTTATTAATGATTTATCTTGGTTAATCATGTCTTGACTGCGATAAGTTTCTCGGTAATATCCTCCTTCGGGATGTTTCTGTAAATTTAATTTTTTAATCCAATATTCTGCATTCATAGTTAATCATCGCCACTAATTTTTATTTAATATATCATTACCAGTCCCTTAGATAAGTTAAAATGCCTTTAGTTTTTCAATAGGGAAAAGAAAGAAAAGAGGGAAATGCCAATTTATTTATACTGGGGTGAAGATGATTTTGCCATGAGTCAGGCAATTTCTACCCTTAAACAAGATAAGCTCAATTCTAATTGGATTCAGTTCAATTTTGACAAATTTATCGGTGACAAAGAAGATTCTATTCTTTCTGCTTTAATGCAAGTGATGACTCCTCCTTTTGGTAGTGGCGATCGTCTTGTGTGGTTGGTTGAAACAAATATCTGTCAAAGTTGTTCAGAGGAATTATTAACACAATTACAACGCACAATTGTGCATATACCAGAATCAACTCATTTTTTATTAACTAGCAGTAAAAAACCTGATGGGAGAATAAAAAGTACAAAATTAATTAATAAGTATGGCAAAGTAGAAGAATTTAGTTTAATCTCTCCTTGGCAGACAGAAATTTTAATCAAAAAAGTAGAAGAAGTTGCTCAAGAAAAACAAGTAAAATTAACCTCTTCTGCTATTAAGATGTTAGCTAGTTGTGTCGGTAATGATAGTCGATTATTATGGCAAGAATTAGAAAAATTAGCTATTTATCAAGGAGGTAATAAACAACCTATAGAAGAAGAAGTTGTAAAAAATTTAGTAAATGTTAGTACTCAAAATAGTTTACAATTAGCCCAAGCAATTTTGGAAAAAAATATTCTTTATGCCTTAGAATTAGTTAATGATTTAATTACTTTAAATGAACCAGCATTAAGAATTGTAGCGACTTTAGTTGGGCAATTTCGCACATGGGCGATCGTGAAAACGATGATAGAATCAGGAGAAAAAGATGATAAAAAAATAGCAGAATCTGCGGATATAAGTAATCCAAAAAGAATCTATTTTTTGAAACAAGAAATCAAAAATAGTTCAGGGAAACAACTATTATCTAGCTTACCTATTTTACTAGAATTAGAGGCAAATTTAAAACTAGGTACAGATCCTTTAAATGCGTTAGAAACAAAAATAATAGAATTGTGTAATGTTTAATTTAATTAAGATCAAAAAAATTACTTTGCGTCTTTGCGCCTTTGCGAGAGAAATTTATCATCATAAAAAAGAAAGACTAATAAGATTAATATTACTAGGATTAGTTATTACTGTTTTTATTGCTAACTTAGACAAAAACTTGACTAAAGATAAAGTAATAGCAAAAGAAAATTTTTCTCTTGAAATTCAACAAATTATTGAGCAATATAAACCAGTACAACCGTCTCGAGGTGATGTAAGATTATTAGTAATAAGTGATCTAAATAGTGCTTATGGTTCGATGGAATATGAAGAAGAAGTACATTTAGCGATCAAAATGATCCCTTTTTGGCAACCGGATTTAGTATTATGTAGTGGTGATATGATTGCTGGGCAAAAATCTAGCTTAACCTCTCACCAAATTCGTGGGATGTGGAAGGCTTTTGACAGTCAAATAGCCCAACCCATAAGAAATTTAAACATTCCCTTTGGTTTTACTATAGGCAATCATGACGCATCAGGGGCGATTAGTAAGGATAAATTTACCTTTGAAAAAGAGAGAGATTTAGCGGTTGAATATTGGCAAAATCCTGATCATAAAACGGGGATAAAATTTGTTGATGGTAGATTTTTCCCATTTTATTATACTTTTGAAGAAGAGGGAATTTTCTTTTTAGTATGGGATGGTTCAACCAGTCGTATTCCTAGTGATAAATTAGCATGGGTAGAAAAAAGTCTGTCTTCAAAAATCGCTCAAGAAGCTAAAATGAGAGTTATCATCGGACATTTACCTTTATACGCCGTTGCCGAAGGTAGAAATAAAGCGGGTGAAGTGTTAGAAAATCCAGACAAACTAAGAACTTTACTCGAAAATTATAACGTACATACTTATATTAGTGGGCATCAACACGCTTATTACCCTGCCCATAAAGATAATCTTCAGTTATTACATACAGGTGCTTTAGGTTCGGGGGCAAGAAAATTATTAAATAGTGCGATCGCACCACGAAAGACAATAACGATAATAGATATTAATTTTGATGAAAAAAATTTAACAACTTATAGCACTTATAATATGGCAAATTTTCAATTAATTAATGAAGAAGAACTACCAAAATTTATCACAGGATATAATGGTACAATTTATCGAAGAGATATAAATAATAAAAAAAGGCAATTTTAACTTAAATCAACATGGAAATAGAACAAATATTAAAAGCATATCATCAGGGAGAAAGAAACTTTAGACAAATTAAACTCATGGAAGCCGAAATCCTTAAAGAGAATTTATCTTCTGCCGATTTTTCTTACAGTGATTTACGACAAGCAAGATTAGGGCTTACAAATTTTCGTCAAGGTAATTTTACTGAAGCAGATTTGAGTGAAACTATATTATGGGGTACAGATTTTAGTGAAGCTATTTTGTATAAAATATTGTTGCGAGATGCGGATTTAAGTAGTGCTAAACTAATAAAAACGAACTTAGAAAAGGCAAATTTAATTAAAGCCAGTTTCTGTGGTGCAAATTTAACGGAAGCCAACTTAGCTGATAGTATAATTATTGATGGTGACTTTCGTCCTAATTCTGATCAACAAACTAATCTTACTCAAGCAAATTTAAGCAATGTTGATTTAAGTTATGCTAATCTCTCTCAGGCTTTATTCTATCAGGCGAATCTTCGTGGGGCAAAACTTTGTCGGGCAAATTTAAGCACTGGTAAACGATATGACAGTATCAAAACAGATTTAACGGAAGCTAATTTACAAGTTGCTGACTTAAGTTATGCTGATTTAACCGGTGCAATTTTGGTTAAGGCAAATTTACAGGGTGCTGATTTGACAGGTACAATTTTACAAAATACTGATTTAACAGGTGCAATTATGCCTAATGGTGAAATTATCAAGAAAGATTAGATAATAATTAATTCTTAATTCCTAATTCCTAATTACTGAAAATGACTACTGTTTTAGATTCTTCCATTAAATTATCGGAAATTCGTCCTGCGATCGCACAATTACAACCGCAATTAATACATTGGCGACGGAGATTACATCAATATCCAGAATTGGGTTTTCAAGAAGTATTAACCGCCGATTTTATTGCCGAAAAATTGAAAGATTGGGGTATAGAATATCAAGCTGGAGTAGCGAAGACTGGTGTTGTGGCGACTATTAAAAGTAAGTATAAAGGAAAAGTCTTAGCTATTCGTGCGGATATGGATGCTTTACCCATTCAAGAAGAAAATGAAGTATCTTACTGCTCAAAACATGATGGCTTGATGCACGCCTGTGGACATGATGGACATACAGCGATCGCCCTAGGTATAGCTTATTATTTAGCACATCATCGAGATCAATTTCAAGGTACTGTAAAAATTATATTCCAACCTGCCGAAGAAGGTCCGGGAGGTGCAAAACCGATGATAGAAGCAGGAGTGTTAAAAAATCCTGATGTTGATGCTATTATTGGCTTACATTTATGGAATAACTTACCATTAGGCACAATGGGAGTCAGAGAAGGGGCATTAATGGCGGCGGTAGAATGTTTTAAGTGTGAAATATTAGGTAAAGGTGGCCATGGGGCAATACCTCAGCAGACTATAGATTCTATAATGGTAGGATCGCAAATTGTCAGTGCTTTACAAATTATTGTTTCTCGTAACATTTCTCCCATTGATTCGGCTGTAGTTACTGTGGGAACTTTTCATAGTGGCACTGCTTTAAATGTCATCGCCGATAGAGCAAAAATTAGCGGTACGGTTCGTTACTTTAATCCTACTTTAGAAAAGTATATCAGAGAAAGAATAGAAGCCATTATTGCTGGAATTTGTCAAAGTCATGGTGCAAAATATCACCTTGACTACTGGCAACTTTATCCTCCGGTTATCAATCATCCTCGTATCACCCAATTAGTTAAATCCGTAGCTTTAGAAGTGGTAGAAACTCCTTTAGGAATCGTGCCAGAATGTCAGACAATGGGAGGAGAAGATATGTCATTTTTCCTGCAAGAAATCCCCGGATGTTATTTTTTCTTGGGTTCAGCTAATGCTCAAAAAGGTTTAAATTATCCTCATCATCATCCCCGTTTTGACTTTGATGAGACGGTGTTAAGTTTAGGTGTAGAAATTTTCGCTCGTTGTGTCGAGAAATTTGCTAATTTTCAATAGTTAAATTCACCAACGCCCAAATTTTGTATCGATAAACTTAAGATTATTTAAGAGTGTTATTTCAAAAAAAATAAGGTGGGCGATCGCCCTTTAGATTAAATTTTGTAGCAAGAAGACATTTAAGGAAGCCAATTTTCATCTAAGATTTGTTCGAGAGATGCGATCGGGTTTTTGGGGAATCTATCAAGAGATAGTTGAGAATGTTTACTAGCCATAATTCTTCCATCTTGGTAGCATAAATTAATTTTATTACTAAGATAATAATG
>NZ_VRZC01000121.1 GCF_016743215.1 Geminocystis sp. GBBB08 | reverse complement strand
AACAAAGGAAGTAACTAAAACAGTTTGTAAGGGTAATTGATTAATAATTTTAGTTAAATTTGGGATTTTCATAAATAATAAGTAATATTGAGAATTTAGAATTTAACCATTGCCTATTGCCCTAATTCCTAATTCCTAATTCCTAATTCCTAATTCCTAATGATTAACTGACTACTTTGATTTTACCAAGACAAAATAATTTATCAGCATTTAAAGTTAGTTGTTTTAATTCCACATCATTACCTAAATCTACTTCAAAATTTTTAATTATAATAGTATCTAAACTAGGAATAGTGTCAATTTTAATAGGATTAAATAATAAAGTATGATCGTTTTTTAACGTTAAAGTAGAAGTTAATATTAAATCAGTTTTTTGTCCATGATTATCGGTTAAAATTGCCTTTAAAATAAATTGATCATCATCTAAAACAATATTGTGCCAGTTAAATTTATAAAGTGCTAAAATATTCTGATAATTTTCTATAGCTTGATGTGCTAATAAGAGTTTAACTAAATCCACTAAACCTTGACTTAACAATGACGAATTAAGAGAAGTTTGTATATCATTTAACGTTAAAATTAACTCACCATTGACAAATATTGGTTGTAATAATTTTAAAGGTTTTCCTCTTAAGATTCCGCCTAAATTTATGGCAATATTTTCTGTGGAAACAGAGGCTTGACTAATATGAATATCTTGATAAACTGCTTTCGTGGTTTGTAGTGAAACTTTATTAATTTTTCCCGTTAAAATTTGTTTATCTCCAGCATGAATTTCTATGTTTAAATCTTCTACATATTGTAATTGCGATCGCAACCAAAATTTAATAGCTGGAGAGAGAAAATGAGAGATAATTTCTGATTTAGTTTTAATAGTCATGAAATTGAAGATAAGTGAGTGAGTAAAATTAATTGATGCCCTTTATTTTTCTGAAACTATGGTAACAATGGGTAACAAGGGGTTTAAACTCCTTGCCTAAATTGCCCCTATACAATTAATTTTGCATGAGTACTTAAATTTTACCTTTACAGATTAACAAAATTAATCAATTAAAATCAGATAATAAAAAAAAGACTTATTATGTAGGTTGCCCTAATTATGCAAAAATAATGAAGAGAAATTCAATTTATGGGAAGGATTATTTTTCATGGCGAGAAAACCCGACGAATATACCGTACATATACTCATTAGTAATGGTCATCGAGAAGAAGTACGTTTTCCTACAATTCAAGAGTTTCAAAAATGGTACAGTGGGGAATTAGTGCCTAAAGCTGACTCTAAAGACTTTATCAATGTGCCTATTAAAAATATACAAGGAGAGTATATGGTAGTGCGTCCAGCAAATATAGTTTGTATAAGAGTTGAACCTGTATTTTTCGGTAGTGTAGATAGAGACTCAGTTTAATTTAGGATTCTGAAAAAAATATTTTGCTGAGGGTAGGTTTTATATAACAGAGAGAAAATGTAAAAACGGAAACGAGAAGTTCGGAAAAAGACTTATAATAAAACTTTGCGACTTTGCTCCTTTGGGAGAGTTTTAAACATAAATTTTAACCGAACTACATATAACTTGTTAACTATAGTCTAAGTAAAAAATTAGCACTTATATTGTTTTAAATCAATACCTGCCTCTTTTGCCATAGCACTCAACCCTTTTCTATCTAAAGTTTTTAAGGCTTTAGTGCAAAGACGTAATTTGACAAAAGAGTTAGCTTCAGCCCACCAAATTTTTTTATCTTGTAAATTAGCGTGTTGTAACCTTTTGGTACGGCGATGAGAGTGAGAAACAGCAAAACCGTTATTAGCCCTTTTCCCAGTTAATTGACATACACGAGCCATAATAATTATCTCCTATTAATTAATAAATACTTAATTTATTCAGCAACTTTCCATTCTACTAGGATTTAGCTGTTATCTGCAAGAGAATTTTATCGTTAGAGGTTTTAAAAAACAAATAAGCAGTAGTAAATTGTGATAAAATCAGTATCCGCCCATAATTATTAATTCTTAATTCTTAAATTAATCTCTTTTTTTGTAAAAGGTAAATCATTATTTATTGCTCTTATTTCTTCTTCTGTACCTAAATTTATTTCATCAATATAATGATTTAAAATACTATTCATTCTTGAGTTATAAAAACGGTGCATACTATAGTTAGGAGTAGCAGGAAAACCTCGACGACGTTTGTGTGTGCCTCCAGCACCGGGATCATACATTTGGATACTTTCACTTATAGCCCATTGGATAGGTTTATAGTAACAAGTCTCAAAATGAAGACAGTTAAATTCGGCTAAACTTCCCCAATATCTCCCATACAAATTCTCTCCTTTTCGCAGACAAAAAGACATTCCAACAGGAGTATGCTTATCATTTTCTCTATAGGCTGTGACTAGCATTAACCTATGTTTATAATTAGGGTAAAGTTGCTCAAAAAACTGTTTTGTGAGATACTTACTTCCCCAGTAAAATTTATCACAAGTGTGACTATAAAACTTATAAATATAAGGGTAAAAATAATGAGGAATTTCGTCACCTACTAAATTTTTTGTAATTAATCCTGCCTTTGCAACAGCTTTTCTTTCTTGTTTAATATTTTTCCTTTGATTAGAGTTAAATATTTGTAAATAATCTTCAAAACTACTAAAATTTTTATTACTCCAAATATAACTATGGTGCATCCAACCAGTAAAACCAAATTGAGAAATAATGGGTTGCCATTGCGGAGCTACAAACAAAAAGTTACAACTAGAAAGTTTATTTTTCAAACAAAAATTATCGATAGCATTTACCATCATTTCTGTTATATTTAATTCGTCTTCTCCTTCAGCAATCAAAAAACGATAACCTACCGCCGGAGTAAAAGGAGTCATCCCCAATAATTTGGGATAATACTCAATATTTAAACGATAAGCCAAATCTGCCCATTGATGATCAAAAACAAATTCGCCGTAACTATGACCTTTAAGATATAATGGCGTAGCGGCAATTAAATTATGTTCATGCCAAACCGTTAGATGACATGGTTGCCACCCAGTAGAAGGTTTTACACTACCCGAAGTCTCAAGGTTATGTAACCATTCCCATTCTAAGAAAGGAGTAGAAAGGGGTAATGCCATAGCATCCCATGCTGATTGTGGAATTTCTGCGATTTTCTGATGCCAACGAATAGTATAACTAGAATCTTTTTTTTTGCTGAAAATTTGATTAATCATAAACCCCAATCTATTTTAATGATTACACGGGAAAAATTTAGAATTTAGAATTTAGAATGAAGATTTTACCATTGCCCATTGCCCATTGCCCATTGCCCGAAGAATTTAGAAATAATAAGAGTTTCAGAATTATTAACTACTATAACAATCCTAAATCATTCGTGAAGAATTAAAGATAAAAAAATAAATCTGTAAATCTTACTATACCTTAAAGCTGACCACTGAAAATGGTTACAGTTAGAGATATTGACTAAGACTTTGAAGTTATGGCAAAAAACGATATTTATAGAGTTTGATACTAAATTAAATAAATTAATAAGTAAGGCACTGGATAGACTTGAGTATATATTATATAATCCTAGTAAGTTTGACAGTAAAGATTATGTGAGATCGAACTTTGTTTAAATTTTATGAATAGAGGAGATTGAGGATGGAGAAAGTAAACGTCATAGGTAATTAATCGACAATACAGCACCTTGATATTCAACACACAAGCTAGACATTTAAAGATAGTGTCATACTTCCAAATTGTTTGTGCTTTAAAACTCAAAACTATTAGCACTTACTAACGAGGCAAGGATATTGACAGCTTCTTTTTGGAGAGAAATTCGGTTATCGTCATATCGCATCAAAACATCGAAATTTTTATGTATTAATAATAAGTACGCACTTGAGTTAAACCAAGAGGTATTTCTTGATTAATTCCCGCAAATTTTCCTGATAATCTGTATTGCCATGTATGAGGCTTACCATTAGTTTTTACTCCCCTTAAACTAACATATATTCTCGTATTAGGTTTAATTTTTTGTTCTAAATTTACTACGGCTTTACCATCACTAATATTGGTTTGAGTATTAATTTTATTTCCATTAGACATTGCTATTTCAACATCATTAATAGTTAAACCTTGTGGTAGTTGAATTATTAAACTTTCCAATGGAAATTTACCTATCACATCATAAGAAAAATGATGAGTCGCATTTTGAATTTGAGAAGCAGAAGGATGACTGCCACTGTGAACATTTGCCGCTAAAATATTAGGAGATAAAGAGCCTAACATTATTCCAGATACTAATCCTGTTAAGATAAATTTTTTCATTGTTTACTTTCTCCAATTTTTTATTTGTTAAATACAATTATGAACAACAAAAATGAAATTAGGATGAAAAAATAGATTAAATTAAAGCATATTTAATGACTTTTTATTACCCAGATTATCTAAGTTAGCTTAAAACATTAATCTCACTCCAGTTAAGAATTTTAAATCATCACTACTTTCTCCTTCTTCCTCAGCAAACTTAGCAGTATTGCCCAATAATTTATTCCAACTAACACCAATATAAGGTGCAAATTCTCGACTAATTTCATAGCGTAATCTTAAACTCAATTCCAAATTATTAATACCGCTACCGATACCAAATTCTTCTACTTCTTGGATGGCTAAATTAGTTTCTATTTTCGGTTGTAAAATTAATCTTTGAGATAGTAATAACTCATATTCAGCTTTTAATCTTGCGGAAATATCTCCTTGATGACTAATAAATAAAGCACTATCAATTTCAAAAAAATAAGTGGCTAATCCTTCAATGCCAATAACAGCAAAACCTCTACTATTTCCCTTATCTCCATAGAGTTGATCGTATCTTAAACCAGCTTGTAAATCAAAATAAGGAGAAATTTGTTTACTATATAAAAGTTGTAATTCAGCTTCGCCATTTCCATCATCTAAACTCACATCTCCTTCGCTTTTTACCCATAACTTTTGATAGTCTCCCCCAACCCATCCTTGAATATCCCAATTAAAAATATTCTGACTATCATTAACTTGATATTCTAATTGATCAAAGAGGATTTTATGATAAATTTGATTATCATGGATAGGCTCACCAAAATCATTTTCTTGGTTATGATTATGTTGGGCAAAGGTAAAGTTTTTTTCTTGAGTTAAGTATTGTTTATGTTTAAAGTCTTGAAAAAAGAGTTCTTTTTCTTGAGCATTATTTTCTTGTTTAAACGTATTAGTATTAAGAGGTTTTTTGAAGATATTTTTATTGATTTCTTCTGCTTTAATTTGCGGAGAAAATAGGATAAGAATAAAGAAAGATATTAGGCTCGAACGCCAAAGGCACTGCTTTGCAGACCGAACTAAAAATTTACTATATTTAAAGGATAACATTGATATAATTAATTAAATTTTTTAATAAGGTTTTTACCTCTTTAGAGGTAAAATTAGGGGATATTTGTGGGCAATGCCCACCCTACTAAAAGACTTTTGATGTGCAAAATAATATCTGGAAATGTTTTTCACGCAAAGGCACAAAGGCGCAAAGATAAAAAGAGGAAAAAAAAGAGTTAAAAAGAAGAAGAGAAGAATAAAAGGGTTTTTAAATTATTCCATTATTTTTTAGGAAATAACGTTAATGGTGCGAAACATCCCGACATCCATGTGATACATTAAATGGCAATGAAATGCCCATTTTCCCTTAGCATCAACGTCAATTTCTGTTGATAATTTCTCCGCAGGTTTGACAATAATAGTGTGTTTTCGAGGTTGATAATCTCCATTTCCGTTGACTAATTCCATCCACATTCCGTGTAAATGTATGGGGTGTTCCATCATGGTATAATTGATAAATGTTAGTCTTATTCTCTCTCCATAATAGAAGTCTATTTCTTTTTCTTCTGAGTATTTTTTGCCATTGAATGACCACATATAACGCTCCATATTTCCTGTTAAATATAGGGTTATTTCTCTGTCTGGTTTTCTTCTATTTTTTAAGGGTTTTAAACTCTTTAAATCGGTATAAACTAACACTCGATGTTGTGCATTTTCTAAGCCAACTCCAGCTTCATTTAAACGATTTTTAACCATCATTGGGGTTGCGGCGTTACCGATACCGTTATTATCTTCTCCCCTCGGTTGCCATGAAAAGTCTAAGGTTTCTTTCTCACTCATGTCATGGTTATTATGCTCACTATGATCCATATTGGACATATTATGATTATTATGATCACTGTGACTCATATTCGACATATCATGATCTTGATGCTGATTATGATTACTATGATCTGAGGATGAGTTTTGATGATTGTCATGATTAGATGATGGGGAATTATGACTGCTGTGGTCTTGACTTGATTCTGCTGAGTGATTATTATGATCACTATGAGCATTATAATCCATTCCCATATCATCCATTGTACGCAATGGGCGTTCTCTACGAGCAGGAATTTCCGCAGATAATCCTTCTTTTATCCCTAGTGTACCTCTAACATAGCCACTTCGATCAATCGTCTCTGCAAATATAGTATAAGCCTCTTGGCTATCTGGTTTAACTATCACATCATAAGTTTCTGCTACCCCTATCCTTATTTCATCTACTGTCACTGGTTGCACATTCTGCCCGTCTGCTTGTATGATTGTCATGGATAGGTTAGGGATTCTTACATCGAAAAATGTCATGGCAGAAGCGTTGATGATTCTTAGTCTAACTTTATCACCTTTGTTAAAGATACCAGTCCAATTATCATTACTGGTTTTACCATTCATCAAATAGGTATAAGTTGCCCCTGTCACATCAGCAATATCCGCAGAATCCATCCGCATTTGTTTCCATTGCCAATCCTCTGCTAAATTAGCAATGGTGCGTCTTTGATAGTTATAATAAGTGGGCATCTTTTTCAAATTGGCGAGAATGGCATGGGGATTCTCAAAACTCCAAGCCGACAGAATTATAACATAGTCTTGATCGTAGTCTATTAATTCAGGCTCAAAAGGATCAATGATAATAGCACCATACATCCCTAATGCTTCTTGCATATTGCTATGACTATGATACCAGTAAGTGCCACTTTGGTTAACAGGAAACTGATAAGTAAAGGCTTCCTTTGGTTTTATCCCCCAAACACTTACCCCCGGCACTCCGTCCATATTTGCCGGTAAGCTTAAACCATGCCAATGAATCGAAGTATCGCCCTTCAGTTTATTAGTAACGTTTATCCTCACGTTTTGCCCTTCTTTCAGTCTGATGGTAGGGGAAGGTAAGCTACTATTTACTAATTTACCTTGAGCGGTTCGATCCTCGATGTTAACTTTTGTTTCTGCTATCACTAAGTCAATGACATCTCCTTCTAAGTAGCTATTGAGATTGATATTTTTAGCGGATGCAGGTAAAATTTGATGCAAAACCCAACTACTGGCAATGCCTCCCGTAAGTTGCAGAAAATTCCTTCTACTAAAATTAAGATTCTCTATCATGACTAATTGGCAGTTTAACTGGATATAAAATGATTGCTAATCCTATACTGCACAATAAATATGAAATGAGAATGAAATGATAACCCTCTTCCCTACCTTCATCAAAATACTATGAGACAACCCCTAGTTATAATATTATTTTTTAATACTACTTTTTTTGAACAATAATAGTACTTAATGGAGATAGAGATTGTTGTTGATTCAAGATAGTTACGGAAACATTAGAAAAAATTAAACTAGCTCCCATAATCGCCATGATAGCATTTTCCGCAAAACTAACAACCCCCAAAGGTGCTTTAGAATTACCGCCAACACAAGCACAATTTAATTCAAGTTTATCAATATAAACCGCTTTAAATACCGAAATAGCACCACTAATACCTAATCCAAGCGCACTAATACCAGTCACTAAGGGCACAATTCCTGATAATAAACCTAATCCAATCATCGATTCGAGAAAGGGATAAATTTTCCCATAGGGTTTGAAACGTTGACAAATGAGATCATATTTAGCGAAACTTTCAGCAAAAGCATTAATATCCATTAATTTTAATGATGCTAACATGGATAGAGAAACCCCCATAAAACCAGTCATTCCTAAAGAGGTAGCTAAACTGACTAAACCTGCTGTAGAAAATAAAGCAATAACAGGAGTATAGGAATAATCCGCTTTTTGTGGTGTTACCCGAAAATAATGAGCTAAATCAGTATAACCGCCAATGCGATCGTCGTTGAAAAATATTTGTGGAGTCGTAGTTACATTATATTTAGCTTTGAATAAATCCACTTCCTCTTGGCTAGTCAATTTTATGTCTTCAAAAACAATCCCCGCCTCTTTGAGTAAATTAATTGCTTTTAAACCCCAAGGGCATTCATGTTCTGCCATTGACATCCTATACAATCTTACTTTTGTATTTACTTCAATTGTTGCCATCTTTATTTCCTCATGTTTAATTAATGAATAAGAAAAAACAAATAAAAAATCAATATAAGACTATAAATTATGAATTTAAGCTCAAAAAGAGTACTTATTTTTCTGATTTAATTATTTGAAAAAGTTTGTTTAGTTGATGTATCTATGATAAACTCTCTAGTTAACTAGAGAGTCAAGGGGCAAGTAAAATTTTTTTTGAGTTTGATGTAAATTTATAATTTGAGGTAATTAATATGAGTGGTGAAAATCTTTTAAAAATAGGTGAAATAGCTAAACAAACAAGAGTTTCTGTTGGCACTTTACGATATTATGAAACTTTAAACCTTCTTCAACCTATACAGCGAAGAGAAAATGGTTATAGATATTATGAATTAGATGCGGTTAAAGTTGTTCAATTTATTAAAAAAGCTCAATCTTTGGGATTTTCTTTAGAAGAAATTAGACAAATTATTGAGGTTCGTAATTACGGGAAACCACCTTGTGAATTAGTACAAAATCTATTGGATAAAAAAATTGAAGAATTAACAACACAAATTAAACAAATGATTTCTTTTAAAGCTGAATTGGAAAACTATCGAGAAACTTGGAGAATAAATAATCTAAATGTAACTTATAAAAAAACAAAAGAAATTTGTCCACTAATAGCTAATTTAAAACTTATTTAAACTTATTTAAAATAATTGTTTATTATTCAAAAAAATGCGTATTTTATTAGTAGAAGATGAGTCAGATTTAGGTTTAGCAATTAAAAAAACTTTGACTCAAAATAACTATATTGTTGATTGGGTTTTAGATGGCAAAGAGGCTAGTAATTATTTAGATGATCATTTTATTCACTATGATTTAGCTATCATTGATTGGCTATTACCTACTCTATCAGGTATTGAAATTATTAAATTTTTAAGAAAGAAAAATAATCCTTTACCTGTGTTAATGTTAACCGCCAAAGATTCCATGATAGATAAAGTAACTGGTTTAGATGCCGGTGCAGATGACTATTTAATTAAGCCTTTTGATATGATAGAATTATTAGCAAGAATTAGAGCTTTATCACGACGATTGCCTCTTTTTCAACCATCACAATTACAGGTAAATAATCTAATTTTAGACTCTCAAGATTATACCCTAAAAATTCAAGAAAAAACAGGAGAATTAATCGTTATTTCCTTGACTAATAAAGAGTTTAATTTACTAGAATGTTTTATGAAACATCCTCAACAAATTATAACTAGAGATCAATTATTATATCAATTATGGGAAGTAGGGGCAGAAACTATTAGTAATGTTGTTGCTGCACAAATTCGTCTTTTAAGAAAAAAATTAGGGCAATATGGTTATGATAATTTAATTGAAACGGTATATGGTTTGGGTTATCGTTTAGGAATTAAATAATTTTCATCCTAATTTCATATTCTTTTTAGATAATAAAAATAGACTTCTGATAAAAATGATAATTTTTTACCGTAAAACAGGCATCTTGCTTGTGTTTTTGTAGATGTCTAATAAAGATAGAAATAGAGGAATGATTATGAGACAAACAAGATTATTGAGAAACTTGACAGGGATAATAACGATAACGATTATTAGCAGTATCGCTTTTTCCTTCAATATACCTAGTTATGCCCATGAAAATCACGAAAATCACGAAAATAAAGCCATAACTGCCAGTGTTTGGGATAAATCTACTGTTAACTATAACGGCAGTAAAAAGATTACCGTCTATCGTAGCCCATCTTGCGGATGTTGTGGACAATGGATTTCTCATCTGAAAAAACAAGGTTTCGAGGTGACAGACATCAAAACTGATGAGATGGAGGCGATTAAACGGAAAAACAATTTACCCTCACAGTTAGAATCTTGTCATACTGCTATTATTAACGGTTATGTGATGGAAGGGCATATTCCAGCCGATGATATTAAACGTTTTTTAAGCCAAAAACCCACTAATATAAAAGGTTTAGCCGTTGCTGGAATGCCCATTGGTAGTCCAGGGATGGAATCTGATAAAATAAAACAACCTTTTATTGTCTCCAGTTTTAATAATCAGGGAAATACCAAAGTATTTAATACTTATAAAAACTATTAAATTTTATCCTAACTTATCCTAATTATACTTACTCATTTTTAATCTTAACAATAATCAATTTCATCCTAATTTCATAATTGATTGTTAAGATCAAATTATTCATAAATATCAAAGGAAATAAAGTTATGAAAAATCTTCAAAAAATGTCCTTAACTCTTTTATTAGTTAGTGCCGTAGCATTCAATTTTGCATTACCAACTAATTATGCACTAAGTCAAACAACGGAAACAAATAAAGAAACTACTGAAAATCAAGGAAGATGTATCAATAATGAAAATCATCAAATGATGAGCAATAATCATGAAAATCATCAGAATCATGAAAACCATCAAATGATGGGCAATAACCATGAAATGATTATGGGTGAAAATGCTGAAAAATGTGAACACCATGAGATGATGCACAATAATAATAACACAAATTGTTGTGCAGAAAATCAGCTTGATAATCAGCCAAAAAATACTAATTCAAATTAATCTAATTTGGCTTGTTTATTAATAATATTTAGTAACATATTTTGTGCAAAATAATAGCCTTTTTCAACAGACAAAATTATCGTTAATTCGTTGGTATGTCTCCATTTTTTCAGGAGTGATAACTCTTGGTGCTTTTTTAGTTTATGAGGCGATCGCACACGCTCATTATGTGACGATAAATGAGGAATTAAAAACGGTTACTAGCACTTTTCATAATAGTTTTGAACCTTTATTAAAACAACCAAATAAACTAGAAGATACCGTTACTAATATTATTAGTGATTTATGTTTACTAGATGATAAATGTTTAGGAAAATATGAAAAAAATCAGCTTATTAGACAAGAAAACTATTTCTTTCACTTCTTTGATTTATCAGGAAATTTAATTGCTACGGCGGGAATAGATACTGATATTTTACCCTTGAATAAATCTCAACAAGAATTAATTACTTTTCGTGATAAAAAAGGGATTCGTTACCGTAAAATGACGATACTTTTACATACTAAAAATAATAAAGAATGGGGATATTTACAAATAGGTAGAAGTTTAGAAGATTTTGATAACTATGTAACTAATATCAGAATTTTACTATTATTAGGTTTGCCTATATTAATAATGACGATAATTATTGCTAGTTTTTATTTAGCGGATAAAGCAATACAACCTTTATCTATAGCATACCAGCAAAAATCTCAATTTAGTGCTGATGTTGCTCACGAATTACGCACCCCTTTATCGGCAACTAAAGCAACTTTAGATAGTATTTTATTGAGTAAAAATTATACGATTAAAGACAGTCAAGAAACTATCAAAACTGTTTATCGACAAAATCAAAGATTAATCACTATAGTCAATGATTTGTTAATTCTTAATCAATTAGATAACCATAAAAGTAATATTAATTCAGTTTCTAAATTATATGATAAAAAAATTAATTTAAGAGATATTATCTCTGATTTGATTGAAGAATTTGCTTATTTAGCTTTACAACATAACATTAATTTATCATCTCAATTTTTAGCTAAAGAAAGCGATATTTTTATCTTAGGGAATGAAGAACAAATTTATCGTTTAATAACTAATCTACTTATTAATGCTATTCAAAATACTTCCAACAATGGAAAAGTAACTATATCTTTAGAGACTAATAAAAAAGAAGCTATTATTAAAATCATTGATACAGGTATTGGTATCTCAAAAGAAGAACAAAAATTGATTTTTAATCGTTTTTATCAAGTTAATAAGGCAAGAAAT
>NZ_VRZC01000120.1 GCF_016743215.1 Geminocystis sp. GBBB08 | reverse complement strand
AATAAGATCCAGGAGTCCATACAGGCATTTTTAAATTTAAGGTTTTTTCTTGCCAATTTTCAATATTTAAAGTTACTTCAAATAGATGAGACTCAGGATATGACATTGAAACAAAATAATGAATATTAGGACTTAATTTGTTCATTTATAATTAATAGTGAATAGTCGTGAATAAGTAGTACAAAGTGAATATTTTTCAACTATAAAAAATAATAGTTAATAGTGAAAGTTATAGCTTACTGTATTAAGCTCGTAGTGATGAAATAGGTATTTTGCAGGGGAATTTTTCTAATGATTATTCATTCCCTAATTTGCCGATAATATGATGCAATTGTTTAAGATTAGAGATATAAAAACTATCAGAATTAGATTCAATAAAAATTAAACCTTTATCCTCTAATTTACTGATAATTTGACGACAATCTTCAACACTTAATTGAGCTAAATTAGCCAAATCTTGTAAAAAAAAAGAATAAAGTTTAATGCCATTTTCTGTTATTTCACCATATTTATCGGCAAGGGAAATTAAAACAGTAGCTAATCTTACTTTTCCTGTCTGACGATGAAATTGACAATATTTTTGATATTCTGTCACTCGACTTACCATTAATTTTAAGAAACGGTTTTGTATTTGAGAATCTCGAAATAATATTTGCAAAAATCTTTGTGCTGAGATAGTCAACACTTCTACCGCAGAAATCGCCACTACTCGACTATTACTATTAAGACTGCTTAAAATTCCAGCTTCTCCCACACAGCCACCTTTGCCGATAATTTCCACTGTGACAGTTTCTTCAGTATAGATATTTTCTAATTTTACCCATCCCAAAACGATGAAATAAATAGCTTTTCCCCAGTCATCTTCAGCAATAATCACCTCTCCCGATTCATAATTATCACTTTCAGCCATAGAAATAACCCATTCTAAGATTTCCGTATTAAGATTATGAAATAAGGAAAAAAGATCACTAATTTCTTGCGTCTCCATGAAATATTAATAAAATATAAGAACTTAATTTTCAGATCTTGAACTACTGCATTCTAATCGATTTCGGCTATGGACATCAATAAATTTAGATTGCTAAACACTCAACGCATTTAACTTACATTTTTTCCTAATTATTAACAAAGGGTTTAAACCTCCTGCCTTGATTCTTTCCTCTTAACTCTTCTCCTCCTTCACCAGACAATTTAGAGACATCAAAAGCTTATATGCAATTATCTTTTGCAAATCTTAAGTTTTCCTAACATTTCCTTTACATTAATTTGTAAAAATGTAAAAATAGATACAGACACAAATAAAAAAACTTTTTTTTAAACCTTTTCAATAAAATTCACCCATAACTTTAGGAGTAAATCAGATGGAAATGAAATATCGTGGCATTCAATATCAATCAGAAACCTCTTTATTAGAAACAAAAGAAAGTGACATCATCGGTAAATATAGAGGCAGTCAATGGAATTATAAGTTACCGAAACACATTCCACAACTACGCCCTAAATTTGGTTTAAATTATCGTGGTGTCAGCTATAGCACCTGCCCTAATGCGACTAATGTAATGGTTAATAGTGAATCAACAGTAATTGCTATTGCACCTCATTCTCGCATCAGTAACCCCGTCAAAGAGTCTAATTTGGAAGAGTTACATTTACATAATTTAAGAGAGAATTTGAAAAGAAGAATCAAAATTGCAAAAGAGACTCAAAACGATTATTTATTAGAAATGTTGAAACGAGAATCTCAGCAATTAGCTATGAATTATTAAAAGTGATAATTACAAATACATTATTATAATTAATATATTGTTAGTTTTGACCCATATTTGATAAGCTCGATAAATAGTTCAATGTTGGATTTTTACTGGCATATTTTTACGCCATTGATAAACTCGTCCCCATAATGTTTGAAATTGTTGTTTATTTGTTCCTTTTGCCGAACCTAAATGACTAAATCCTTGATGTTGGTTTAATTCTTTGATAGCTTGGTTATAAAGAATTTTATTTTCCGAATTAATGAATTTAATAAGTTTCAAAATATTATTCTATGACACATTCTTCATGTCGTTTTTGTAAGTCAGAATTAAAATATACTTTTGTCGATTTAGGAATGTCTCCTTTATCTAATGCCTATTTAGCATCTTCTGAGTTGAATAAATCCGAAAAATTTTATCCCCTTCATGTTTACGTTTGTGATAACTGTTTTTTAGTTCAGTTAGAAGAGTTTGAATCTCCTGATACTATATTCAGTGATTATGCTTATTTTTCCTCTTACTCTGATAGTTGGTTAAATCATGCCAAAAAATATACTGAACTGATGATTGACAGATTTCAATTAAATCAATCCAGTCAAATCATGGAGATTGCTAGTAATGACGGTTATCTCTTACAATTTTTTCAAGCTCAGAATATTCCAGTTTTAGGAGTTGAACCAGCGACAAATGTTGCTCAAGTGGCGATCGACAAGGGCATTGATACTTTGGTTAAATTTTTTGGGGTAAAAACTGCTCAAGAATTAGCAAATCAGGGAAAACAAGCTGATTTATTAGTAGGAAATAATGTTTTAGCCCATGTACCTGATATTAATGATTTTGTCGGAGGAATGCAAATTGTTTTAAAACCTGATGGTGTGATCACAATGGAATTTCCCCATTTATTGCAATTAATCAATAATAATCAGTTTGATACGATTTATCATGAGCATTTTTCTTATTTATCTTTACTCACAGTCAGCAAAATTTTTGCCACCTATAAATTAACAGTTTTCGATGTGGAAGAATTACCTACCCATGGCGGTTCATTACGAATTTATGCTAAACATGAAAATAATGATCAATTGCCCATTACTGATCGCTTCTTAGCCCTTCAACAAAAAGAAAAAGAAGTAGGTTTAGAACAAATCAACACTTATCTTGATTTCAGTAAAAAAGTAATTGCTACAAAACAAAAGTTACTTAGTTTTCTCATTGATGTAAAAAAGGGGGGTAAAACTATTGTTGGTTATGGCGCACCTGCAAAGGGAAATACACTTTTAAACTACTGTGGCGTTAGAACAGATTTTCTTGATTATACTTGCGATCGCAGTCCCCATAAACAGGGAAAATTTTTACCCGGCACTCACATTCCTATTTATAGCCCCCATAAAATCGCTGAAACTAAGCCAGATTATATTTTAATCCTTCCTTGGAACTTGAAAGACGAAATCACTCAACAACTCAGCTATATTATTAATTGGGGAGGAAAATTCGTTGTGCCTATTCCTGAAGTTGAGGTAATTTAATGAAATTTATCGAAACACTCTTAAAAAGGGTTTATGTGATTGAAATTGAACCTATATCAGATCATAGAGGTTTTTTTGCCAGATCATGGTGTGAACAAGAATTTCGAGATTACGGTTTAAATCCTAATTTAGTACAGTGTAATATTTCTTTTAATGCCAAAAAAGGTACTCTCAGAGGTATGCACTATCAAATTCAGCCTCATGAAGAAACAAAACTGGTGAGATGTACTCAGGGTTCAATCTACGATGTCATTATCGATATTCAACCAGAATCCTCTACTTTTAAACAGTGGTTTGGGGTAGAGTTAACGGCCAAAAATCACAAAATGCTTTATATTCCCGAAGGTTTTGCCCATGGTTTTCAAACCTTAGAAGATGATACCGAAGTACTTTATCAAATGTCTGAATTTTATCACCCTGAATGTGCTAAGGGTGTAAGATTTGATGATCCTAGTTTTAAGATTAATTGGTTATTAACCGAGAATTTAATTATGTCAGAAAAAGACCAAAATTATCTTAATTTTAAGATTTGAAAAATCAGATAAGTTTTATTGAGGTAATTGTTACCAGTGGGAATCTTAATATATTAGAAATACATCGTCGCATTGGTATTTCTGAAGTTTGGTTTTATCAAGATGGTTTATTAACAATTTATAGCTTAAAAAATGAGCAGTATATTCAACTTAATCAGAGTGAATTATTACCAGAATTAAACTTATATCAGGTTCGATTAAATAATTATAGTAAATTTTTTCGCAAAGACGCAAAGACGCAAAGAAAGACGCCAGGTTTTATTATAAGTTATTATCTGAACTTGATATTAGAAAGTTTAACAAAATATATTAATTATCATGATCAATATGATGCTTTTACTGAGTTTCTTGAAAATTTTATTTTAAATTTTTCTGAAAAAAGTTTTAGTAAGTACAAAATTAGCCTAGCCAGTCCTCTGTTATAGTTGATAATTATAAATTTATAAATTTTGGAGTCTAAAAAATGCAATCTCTAGCTAAATTGCAGGAAAAAAATAAAGCTCAACTAATCTCCGTAGTCATTGAAAATAATGATGATGGTTATTTAGCAAAAATACCAAGTATTCAAGGAGCTTTTGCAGAAGGAGATACCCCCCAAGAAGCAATTTTTAATTGTCTTGATGTCCTCAAAATGATTATTGAATATAAAAAAGAACAAGATCAACCCTTAAATTTAGAAACTATTGAACTTTCTCCAAATACTTGTTTAACTTTTGCTATTCCCGTTCAATTATAATTAAAGATGACAAAATTAAGAGAATTAACTTATTTAGAAGTAACAAATCGTCTTAAGTTTTTTGGTTTTAGATTTTATAGACAAGGAAAAGGGTCTCATGAATTATGGGTTAGAGACAATGATGGTTTAGTAATTCCAGTTCCCCATCATCAAGGAAAAACTATTCGTAAAGGAACAATTAGAGCGATAATTAGAGAAATAAATATCACAGTTGAGGAATTTATGGATTATCAATAAACCGATAATTTATATTTTATTCCTTACCAGAATTAAACCGAGAAATTTCGACAAAATATACTAATTATCATGATCAATATGATGCTGTTACTGAATTTATTAATCAATTAAAATAAATATGGTGAAATCTCGGATTTATTATACCAAACCATCAATTACCGAACTGGAGGTTGAGTATGCTACCGATGCCGCTAGAAATGGTTGGGGAGAGCGTTGTTATCAATATATTAATCGCTTTGAGGAAACTTTTAAGCAACATTTAAGAGTCAAATATGCCATCGCTACTTCTAGTTGTACAGGGGCTTTACACATGGGAATGTCAGCTTTAGGTATCGGACTAGGTGATGAAGTGATTCTGGCGGACACAAACTGGATTGCCACCGCCGCACCAATTGTACATTTAGGAGCAAAACCTGTATTTGTAGATATACTTCCTGATACTTGGTGTATTGATCCAGACTTAGCCGAAGCCGCCATTACTCCCCGAACCAAAGCAATCATTGCGGTTCATTTATATGGTAATCTTTGCAATATGGACAGATTATTAAAAATTGGCTCTAAGTATAACATCCCAATTATTGAGGATTCGGCAGAAGCCATCGGTTCTGTGTATCATGGTAAAAGAGCAGGAAGTATGGGAACTTTTGGCAGTTTTTCATTTCATGGCACAAAAACTCTTACTACTGGTGAAGGGGGAATGTTTGTCACTAACGATCCTGAATTATATGAAACAGTCTTAACTCTTTCTAATCATGGACGTTCTAAAAAACAAACTAAACAATTCTGGCCTGATATTATAGGTTTTAAATATAAAATGTCGAATATCCAAGCGGCCATCGGTTGCGCTCAAATGGAACGCATTGAAGAATTAGTCGCTCGTAAACGGGGAATTTTGAGATTTTATAAAGAGAGGTTAGAGGTTTTACCAGATGTTTCTATGAATCCAGAATCGGAGGGGACAATCAATGGAGCTTGGATGCCCACAGTTGTATTCGGCAAAAAAACAGGTATCACAAGGGAAAAGTTACAAACTTTTTTTAACGCTGAAAATATAGATGCGAGAGTGTTTTTTCATCCTTTATCCAGTTTATCTATGTTTGAAGATAAAAGAGAAAATGTCAACGCTTGGGATATTCCTACAAGAGCAATAAATTTACCTAGTTATCATGATTTATCAAAGGATAATATAGAAAGCATAGTCAATATTGTTAAGAAATTTATTTAATTCATGGTGATAAAAAAGGCGCGATCGCGGGTAAAATAAATGACAATTACTACTATAAAGAATAAATTAAATATGAAACATTTTTTTTTTAATATTGATACATTAGGATTAGGTCAGTGTAACTTACGTTGCCCATCATGTCCTATAGGCAATAGTGATGTAAAAAATCCCACAGGTTTAATGTCACCTGAATTATTAGAGAAAATTCTGATTAAAGCTAAACAAGAATGCTATGTCAGTGGAGTAGGATTATTTAGCTGGACAGAACCTTTATTACATCCACAAATTTCTGATTTAATTAAGATTATTGAAAATTTAGAGCTAAAAAGTTTTATTAGTTCCAATCTAAATATAAAAAAAGACTTTTTTAAAATTTTAGAAGCAAATCCCA
The DNA here is from genome assembly GCF_016743215.1 of Geminocystis sp. GBBB08. Lineage (GTDB taxonomy): Bacteria > Cyanobacteriota > Cyanobacteriia > Cyanobacteriales > Cyanobacteriaceae > Geminocystis. Next base: position 5,879 of record NZ_VRZC01000120.1, on the reverse strand, counting down.
CTACTTTTCGTGTTAGTTTATCGGGATTTAATCAGTCCATATACTCACAATTTCATAAGGGTGGAGATATTGAATTAGTTAAAGAAAACATGAAAAAGCTATCAGATGCTAAAAAACAAACTGGAGCCAAAACTAACATTCATGTTTTATATCATCGTTATTTAGGTAATTTAGATGATGAAATTTTGATGCGTGATTATGCCAACTCATTGGGTTTTGATTTTCAACCCGTGTGGGCTTATTTTATGAATTTAGATAAACAAATTGCTTACTTAGAAGGAGATAAATCTGCGTTAACCACACAAGATTTAGATATTATTAATAAAATGGTTATTCCCTATTGGGAAACTACAAAAATGTTGCAAAAATATAAACATTCACCCTGTACTCTGAGAGAAGACCAAATGACCCTTGATAAAGATGGTAATGTGCAATTATGTTGCGGAGCTTATGACGCAAATAAATATACTATTACTAATTTTTTATCATCGTCTATAGATGAAATTCAAAATATGAAAAGTCAACATCCTACCTGTAATCAATGTATGGATCAGGCCATTCATGTTTATGGAATATATGGCACTATTGGTTCGAGTGAAATCGATGAATATGCCCTGAATAATATTACACAATATTATCTGGAAAAATTAGGCATTTTTATAGGAATGTAAAAATATTAATTTTCTCAAAAAAGTATCTTATGCAAAAACCTAACTTTTTAACTTCCGCACAAATTGAAACTTTTAACCAAGATGGTTTCTTGATTATCAAGAATTTTTATGATCTCAAAACTGAAATAGAACCCATACAATACGGAATACATGAAATCATCAATATTCTGATTAATAAATACCAATTAAATATCAAAAAAAAAGAGGCTTTTAATTCAGATAAATTTGATAATGGCTATCAAGAAATAATTGCTTATGACCGTAAAATCGGAGGTGAAATATATGATGCTGTTAAACAAATACCGGCTTTTGTTAGGTTAGTAGCATCATCAAAAAATGAACAATTATTTCAAGAATTAAGACAAACAAATTTGGCCGGACTGGCTGCTGGGGGTTATGGTATTAGAATAGATAATCCCCACGAAGAACAATATCGTGCACCATGGCATCAAGATTACCCTGCACAACTTCGTAGTATTAATGGATTAGTGTTTTGGAGTCCTTTAGTCAAAATGACCACCGAGCTAGGTTTAGTAAAATTTTGTGTAGGTTCTCATAAAGATGGATTAGTTAGAGTCCATACTAAAGATCCAAAAAATCCGTTAAAAACTGGGGCTTATGCTTTGATTTTAGAAGATGAAAAAAACTTAATTAATCGTTATCCACAAATCGCACCTTTGAGCGAACCAAGTGATTTAATTATTTTAGATTATTTGGTAATTCATAGCTCTGGATTCAATGTAGGAAATAGATCCCGTTGGACTATGCAAATGAGATATTTTGATTTTCTAGAATCTTCGGGAATTAAAATTAGTTGGAAAGGTGCTTTTGCTCAAGGCAATCAACTACAGCAAATTCATCCTGAATTGGTCATAGATTAAATAAAAAGGAGATTTTTATGAATCAATGTCATGTCTGCCAAAGTAAATTAGATGAGCCTATATATGTATCACCTAATCCCATCTCTTTAACTTCACTCTGTCAAGTTTATCCACAAAAAACAGAAGTATTTTTTTGTGATAATTGTGGTCATTTACAAACTAAATCAATTGATAAAATTGATGAATACTATGATCAAAATTATCAGATATTAATTGATACAGAAGAAGAAGATCAATTGTATAAAATTATTGATGGGAAGAAAATATTTAGGGTAGATCATCAGGTTAATGTTTTGTTAGATAAACTTACTTTACCACCAGCAACCAAAGTTTTAGATTATGGTTGTGCTAAAGCTGCTACTTTAAAAAAATTAAGTCAAATTAGAACTGATCTAATTCCTCATGTTTTTGATGTTAGTCAAATGTATATTCCCTTTTGGGATAAATTTATTTTGCCAGAAAATTGTGCAACTTATTCATTAAAATCTGACTGGAATCAAAGCTTTGACTTAATTACATCATTCTTTGCTTTAGAACATACAGAAGAACCACAGTTAATGCTATCTAATATTTTTAATTTATTGAAAGATGATGGTTATTTTTATTGTATTATTCCCAATACATACACAAACATAGCTGATTTTATTGTTTTAGATCATGTTAATCATTTCTCTGTAATGTCCCTACAGTATTTACTCAATATTACTGGTTTTGAAATAGTAGAAATTGATCAGAAAAATCATGATAGTGCTTTTGTCATTGTAGCTCGTAAACCAACAGATGTTAAGTTAAATTCATTAGAAAAAAATACTGAATTGTTGAAGGAAATTAAATCACAAGTCAATAATATGGTAAAATATTGGCAAAACATTGTTAATCAAGTTAGAGATTTTGAAAAAAATATTGTGGGTGATGCTGAAGCGGTAATTTATGGTTCAGGTTTTTATGGTTCATTTATTGCTACTTGTTTATCAGACATAAATAAAATTAAATATTTTTTAGATCAAAATCCTTTTCAACAAGGAAAAACTTTATTTGGTAAACCAATTATTGCCCCCCAAGATTTACCTGATAATTTTGAGTATATTTATGTGGGACTAAATCCTCAAAATGCCCAAAAAATCATTACAGAAATTGACTTTTGGATAAATAAAAACCATCAATATTTATATCTTTAATCCGGGGTGTTCAAAACATGATAGACGGTAATTTAATCTTATTAAGACCTCTACTACTATAAAAAAACACTTTATTGACAAGCGAAATTTAAAATAATAGGAGTATTTATTGATATGAACATCTGTGTTATTTGTTCTGCTGGCGGAAGTGCTTTTTTAGAAATTGTCAAAGTTTGTCCACATATTAGTTTTTTTGTGATAACTGATCGATCTTGTGGAGTTGAACCAAAATGTACTGTTTTAAATATTCCTGTAGTTCGTATTGAAGACTCAGATAATAATTCTTTTTCTCAGAAAGTTGTAACCGTTTTAGAAAAACAAGGAGAATTTGATTTTATAGTGATGTTCTTCTCTCGTCTGGTTACTGAACCCTTATTAAGCAAATACATATTGTTTAATATTCATCCATCTTTATTACCAGCTTTTAAAGGAATGGGAGCTTTAAAAAAAGCGAAAAATAATAATGTACGCTTTTTTGGAACAACAATACATTTAGCAAATGATGAAATGGATGCTGGTCATATTATTGCTCAAACTTGTCAACCATTAGTAACTTCAGCAACGCTATTTGAATTAGAAAAATTATCCTTTATTCAAAAAACAGTTTTATTTTTATTAATTATAGATCTTTGGGAAAATAAAGCAATAAAAATAGAACAGAATAAAATTATATTAAAAGATAATTTACCTTATACACAAAACTTAAATCCTTCTTTTATTAATAATTCATATGTTAGCTTTATTAAGGATTTGCAACAAAAGGAAGGAGTAAAATTTTTATGAAAAAAATTGTTATCTCTCAACCAATGTTTTTTCCTTGGATAGGACTATTTGAACAGATTAAATTAGCTGATATTTATGTTCATTATGATGATGTTCAATTTTCTAAGGGAAGTTTTACCAATAGAGTTCAAATAAAAACTAAGAATGGTTTTAAATGGTTAACAATACCATTAAAGGATATAAAACTAGGACAAATTATAAGAGATGTAAAAGTATGTCATAAAAATAATTGGCGTGAACAACATATCAAATTTTTGTCTCAAAATTATTTTAAAGCACCTTATCAACAGGATATGTTAGATCTGGTCAATAAGGTTTATTCTCAACATACTGATATGCTGGTTGATTTAACGATCGCTAGTTTAAATGAAGTTTGCCGTTATTTTAATCTTAAACAACCTGATCATTTTCTTTATTCTTCAAACCTGAATATTGGTGGTAAAAGTTCGCAAAGAGTAGTTAATATTGTTAAATATTTGCAAGGAAATATTTATATTACTGGTCATGGTGCTAGTAATTATTTAGATCATCAATTATTTGAGCGAGAGGGAATTAGGGTGGAATATATGAATTATCAAAAAATTTCCTATCCTCAATTATATGGAGAATTTACTCCCTATGTGTCAATTTTAGATTTAATTGCTAATGTAGGCAGAAAAGGTACAAAATATATTGATTCATCAACAACTTATTGGAGAGATTTTATTAAATGAGTGAAGTTGCTAAATTTTTTGCTGATGTCAAAAATGAGATAGAAGGCTTAAAAAAAGATCATGATGTGCAAGCTTTATCTCGCATTTGGCTTAGAGAAATTACTAGGCATAAATATGCTTATCATTTTACTTGGATGGGAAGACCAATTATTCAGATACCTCAAGATATTGTGGCAATGCAGGAAATAATTTGGTCTGTACAGCCGGATCTTATTATCGAGACTGGTATCGCTCACGGGGGTTCTTTGATTTTCTACGCTTCCATCTTAGAACTAAACGCCATTTGTGGCGGTTGTCAGGATGCAGAAGTTTTAGGAATTGATATTGACATTCGAGAACATAATCGTCAGGCGATCGAGTCTCATCCCATGTTTAAGCGTATTTCCATGATTCAAGGTTCTAGTATTGCTCTAGATATTATCGACCAAGTTAAAGCCAAAGCGGAAGGAAAACAAAAAATTTTAGTCTGTTTAGACAGCAATCACACCCATGATCATGTCTTGGCTGAATTAGAGGCTTATGCTCCATTAACTTCCGTAGGAAGCTATTGCGTAGTATTTGATACGATAGTGGAAGATTTACCGGATGAAATGTTTGCTGATCGTCTTTGGGGAGTAGGAAATAACCCAAAAACTGCCGTTTGGGAATATCTCACAACCCATCCTGAATTTGAAATTGATAAAACCATTCAGCATAAACTATTGATTACCGTTGCGCCCGATGGTTATTTGAAGCGTGTAGAATAAAGGGGTTAAATAAATAAAAAGTTAAAAATCAATCTAGACTAAATTTATCATTATAAAACCTATGACTAATCAAATTGAGATAATGAGGTATCTTTTATGAATAAAAAAACTTTAACTGAAATGTCGTTAAAAATTCCCTATCCTTCTATAGTAAATGTAGTTTACCTGTAATTTTACATAAAGAAGATAAGATGTATATTGCCGAATGTGTGGAAGTTGGCACAGTGGATCAGGGAGAAACCATTGAAGAAGCGATCGACAATTTGAAGGAAGCAACTAGATTATATTTAGAAGAATGTCCATCTTTGGAAACTCAACCTAGATTAGTAACAACCATGGATGTAACTTACGGAGAGTTAAGTTATGCCTAAATTACCCATCATTTCAGGGAAAAAAGCAGTTCAAACTTTAGAAAAAAAGGGCTTTGTTAAATCTAGGCAAACTGGTAGTCATGTGATGTGGTGTTAAAAAAGTTAACTTCCGAGGGAGAAATTGTTTGCGTTGTACCACTTCACCAAGAATTAAGAATCGGTACTTTAAGTGGTATTCTTAAACAAGCACAAATTACAGCTAATGATTTTATTAAAAATTTATAAATAATTTGTAGTCGTTTTCATTATGATAATCTGTAAAAGATGCGATCGTCCTTGGGGAGTGGGAAATAATCCGAAAACTGCCCTTTGGGAATATCTCAAAACTTATCCTGAATTTGAAATTGATAAAACCATAAAGAAAGATTACAAGTTTCTTAATGAAATTGCTCGAACCCACCTGAGTTCGGAGTTCGGAGTTCAGAGTTCGGAGTTAAAATTAACAGATTTTGATCAAAAGAGTAAATAAATTGATTTTTTTCTTTTCAATCCTTTGATTGACTAATCAATGTTCGAGCGCACTTTAAGTGCGAAAC
>NZ_VRZC01000011.1 GCF_016743215.1 Geminocystis sp. GBBB08 | reverse complement strand
CTTATCAGGAAAAGCCTTATTACAAAAAGTTAAAGAATTATCAGATATTCCTCGTCGTCAACGAGCTAAAGCCTGTGGTTATTATACCTTGGGAAAAAATGATAAAGAGCGAGTAAATTTAACAGCTTTTTATGATGCCGTCTTAGCAGCTAAAGGCGTTCCCCTTGATCCAGAAAGAATAAAAGATGGTCGTGGCAGAGAGGCAACTTTTCGAGTTAGTGTCCATAAAAATGGTCAAATTGTTATCGGTTCTAGTTATACCCAAAAAATGGGATTACAACCGGGTGATGAGTTTGAAATAAAATTAGGCTACAAACATATTCATTTAAAACAAGTTGGTGCAGATGATGTAGAAGATTATGAAGATTAATTCTTAATATTGAGATTTATCAATAGATGGGATCAAAAATTTAATTCTGTACAACTGCTCAAAAAACCACTGTTTCTGAAAATAATTAACCTTGTCAATAAAAATGCTAAATTTTGAGGGTGATTCATTAATTGCTCTATTTAATCAATTTAATTCAATGGTAAAAATCATTTTATTTTTGATAATATGGGCGGTTATCTGGTTTCCCATCGCAATTCCCCTCGCAAGGTTAGTTAAATGGCAAATAGCCGCACCAATTTCCAACACTCAAAAACTAACTTTTATTATTTCTCTTTATGCTCTAGCTCCTATTTTAACTTGGGCTATGATCACATTAGAGCAAACCTCCTTAGAAAAAATAGGATTGATTTTTCAAGCTAGTCTTTTTAAGTCTATCCTATTTGGCTATGGTTTGGGCATTATAACTACTTTCATCATTGATGCCTTAGAATTAGTAACAGGTTCGTTAAAGTTAAATAATCAAGAAGATTCCACCCCTAATAATATATGGTTAAATTTACCAATACTTTTATTCCTCAGTTTTTTTATTGCCTCCATTGAAGAGTTGATTTTTCGGGGCATCTTCGTCAATTTTTTAAGAGAAGATTTTAATATTTGGCTAAGTGCAATTATTTCCAGCGTGATTTTTGCCTTATTACATTTAATTTGGGAACAAAAAAACACATTACCGCAATTACCCGGATTATTTTTTATGGGAATAGTTCTTTTTTACGCCCGTATTATCGATAATGGTAGCTTAGGATTAGCTATCGGCTTACATGGTGGTTGGGTGTTTGTTTTGGCTTGTATCGATACATTTAACATTTTCAGTTATAATCCCAAACAAAAAAGTTGGCTCATCGGCAAAAAAGATCAACCATTAGGTAGTATTGCTGGTTTAGGAGTTTTATTATTAACTTCTTTATTTTTAGTTTTTCAATCTTCTCGCCTTCTAGTTTTCCCTTTCTCCTAGTTCTAGTATTCCTTTGATTTATTGATAAATTATTATAGGCAAGGGGGTTAAACCTCTTGTTATCATAGATTTGAGAAAAACAAAATCTACGATTAATTTTGCACTGGTACTTAGATGTAGCAAAAATAAAAATAATCAATTATCATTAATTTCTGTTAAGTAATTTTAAGATTCATGAATAGCAGTATCGATAACAGTACCATTGAAAATGAACTCAAAAAGTTAGTTAGTGATATGGGGAATTTAGCAGAAAAATCCCAAGATAACATTTTTGACGTGCTTTTGATTCTCCGAGAATTAGAATTGCTTCATCGTAACATCCGAGAAAAAATGCTTGAACCGAATTTACCCGATACTCGTCACCGACTTTATTTATTATTAAAACACATTGAAGAAGTGGGAGGTTGGCCTTATATTGAAAGAATGAGAGTAAAAGATATTTGTCAACAACTACTTTCTGAAGAAAAATCTTAATCAGCTAGGATTGATTAAAGTATAACACTCTTGATGAGGAGACTCTTATGACTAGAAGACTCTTATGACTAGAAGGCTAGGTTGACTTTTTGCTTTTTCATTCTAAATTCTAAATTCTAAATTCTAAATTCTAATTGTTCGTTACTGAAAAATGTTACCATTATAGGGTTTATAGAGAAAAGCGAAGAATAAGGAAAAAAAGTTGAATGGAAGAATATAATAAGTCAATTTCTTTTTTTGAAGGAAGAGATATAAAGATTAAAGTAGGATTATTAGCACCTCAAGCGGGTGGTTCGGTGTTAATACAAGCAGGTGAAACTGCAGTTTTTGTAACGGCAACTCGTACAAAAGGCCGAGAAGGCATTGATTTTCTCCCCTTAACTGTAGATTATGAAGAAAGGTTGTATGCGGCAGGACGTATCCCAGGAGGATTTTTACGCCGTGAAGGAAGACCACCAGAACGTGCAACCCTTACCAGTCGCTTGATTGATCGCCCTTTACGTCCTCTTTTTCCCTCATGGTTAAGAGATGATTTACAAATTGTGGCTACAACTTTATCTATGGATGAAGAAGTACCACCAGATGTGTTAGCAGTTACAGGCGCTTCCATAGCTACTTTAGTGGCACAAATCCCTTTTTATGGACCGATGGCGGCGGTAAGAGTAGGATTAGTTCATGATGAATTTATTATTAACCCCACTTTCCGAGAAATCGAAAACGGTGATTTAGATTTAGTCGTGGCTGGTACTCCTGATGGTATTGTCATGGTGGAAGCTGGGGCAAATCAGTTACCTGAACAAGATATAATCGAGGCGATCGAATTTGGTTATGAAGCGATTTTAGAATTAATTCAAGCACAAAAAGATCTTCTTCAAGAATTGGGCATTGAAATCAAAATCGAAAACAAAGAAGAAGATAATCCTCATGTAGTTAACTTTATTCACGAAAAAGCCACAGAGGAAATTAAACAAGTTCTTTCTCATTTTGATTATGATAAAAATACTAGAGATGAAGCTTTAGATGCTATTCAAGCTAATGTACAAGAAGCCATTAATAGTTTACCCGATGATGATGAAATTAAAGTCGCTGTTAGCGAAAATGGGAAACTTCTCCCCAACTTATTTAAACAGTTAACCAAAAAACTCATGCGTCATCAAATCATTGAAGATGGTGTGCGTGTTGACGGACGTAAATTAAATGAAGTACGACCTATTTCTTCCCGTGTCGGTTTATTACCGGCAAAAGTACATGGTAGCGGTTTATTTCAACGAGGTTTAACTCAAGTACTTTCGATCGCCACTTTAGGAACTTCAGGAGATGCCCAAGATTTAGCAGACGATTTACACCCTGACTTTGAAAAACGTTATCTTCACCACTATAATTTTCCCCCCTATTCCGTGGGTGAAACGAAACCCTTACGCCCCCCCGGAAGACGTGAAATCGGTCATGGTGCATTGGCAGAAAGAGCTATCACCCCTGTTTTACCACCTCAAGCAAACTTTCCTTATGTAATTAGAGTAGTTTCTGAAGTATTATCTTCTAATGGTTCAACCTCGATGGGTTCGGTATGTGGTTCAACTTTAGCCTTAATGGATGCTGGAGTACCTATTACCAAGCCTGTTAGTGGTGCCGCCATGGGATTAATCAAAGAAGGTGATCAAGTGCGTATTTTGACCGATATTCAAGGTATTGAAGACTTTTTAGGGGATATGGATTTCAAAGTAGCAGGTACAGATAGCGGTATTACTGCGTTACAAATGGATATGAAAATTACTGGTTTAAGAATGGAAACCATCGCCGATGCGGTGAAACAAGCCAAAGAAGCCCGTTTGCATATCTTAGGAGAAATGATGAAAACCATCAATGCCCCTCGTAAAGAATTATCACCTAATGCACCTCGTTTAATGACAATGAAAATTGATCCTGATATGATTGGTTTAGTTATAGGACCAGGTGGCAAAACGATCAAAGCGATTACAGAACAAACAGGCTCAAAAATTGATATTGCCGATGACGGCACTGTAACTATTTGTGCAGTACAAGCAGAAAGAGCTCAGGAAGCTAAACGTATTATTCAGACGATGACTCGTAAACTGAATGAGGGTGATGTTTATTTAGGGCGTGTAAGTCGTATCATCGATATTGGGGCTTTTGTCGAAGTGTTACCCGGTAAAGAAGGCATGATTCACATTTCCCAATTAGCAGAACATCGTGTCGGAAAAGTAGAAGATGAAGTTGCCATTGGTGATGAAATTGTGGTCAAAATTCGTGGTTTTGATCAAAAAGGACGTTTAAATTTAACCCGTTTAGGTATTCATCCCGAACAAGCAGAAATCGCCCGTCAGGAGTCTAAAATTTAGTACATTATTTTCTCAAACTCAAATGATTACAATTTTATCTCCTTTTACTTGAGCAAAATAACCTTTATGTAAGGTAGAAGTTCGAGATAGGTTCGGGGCGGTAATTAAGCTCACAATGGCTTCTATTTGCTCGAAATTCGGCATTGTTTTCAGTTTTTGTTCAAAAAAAACCTTGATAACCCTTCTTTGTAAACTGAGGGGTTTTCCTATTAATACAGAACATTTTATACTTTGCCCATCGCTACTTAACGCCAAATTAAATAATTTTTCAGCTTCTTGTGTCAAAAATTCCACTTCAGCGCGTAAAATCTCCGCCGTTTGAGTTAAATGTTTCTCTATCTGCGGATTAAACTCTTTTTTGAGGTAAGGAATTAAGTCAAGGCGAATGCGATTACGCGCAAATTTTTTATCCTCGTTATATTTATCTTCCCAGATAGGCAATTCTAATTGTTGGCAAAAGGCAAGAGTTTCACCACGGGTAAAATTGAGTAAGGGACGAACTAGGGTAAGATGATCACTAAGTTTTCTTGTCCACTGTAAGGCACTTAAACCCTCCATTCCCGCACCTCTCATTAAATTATAAATAAAAGTTTCACTACGATCGCTTAAAGTATGTCCTGTTACTAGATAATTAAATTGATGATTTGTCGCAATATTAATTAAACCCTCATAACGGTATTTTCGGGCATCTGCTTCGGTTTCTGGTATTTGTTGGTTAGCTTTCTTCAAATAAAACTTTATACCCCAATTTTCAGCGATTTTCTCTACATGACTAGCTAATCCTTCATCTAATACCCAATTATGATCATAATGGGCGATCGCCAAATTCCAACCCCATTTTGATTGTAAATCTAAGCATAAACGAGCTAAACAGAGGGAATCTTGTCCTCCTGATACTGCTATTAATATTTTGCTATTTTTTGGCAATAAAAGACGATTTTTTAACTCTTGATGTAATCTAGCATGAAAATTAGTCCACATTACTGATTCCTCATTACTAATTCCTAATTATCATTGTCGAATTGACCATAAACCCATAAACTTGCTAATAAAAGTAATTTAACAGATTAAATTTATGAAAAAAGTACTCGGAATAATTTTAGGCGGTGGCGCTGGTACAAGATTATACCCTTTAACTAAATTACGAGCAAAACCTGCCGTACCACTAGCTGGAAAATACCGTTTAATTGATATTCCCATTAGTAACTGCATTAACTCTGAAATTCTAAAAATTTATGTTTTAACCCAGTTTAACTCAGCTTCTTTGAATCGTCACATCAGTCGTGCTTATAATTTTTCAGGGTTTAGTGACGGATTTGTGGAAGTATTAGCGGCACAACAAACGAAAGAAAATCCAGAATGGTTTCAAGGTACAGCAGACGCAGTACGTCAATATATATGGTTATTTCAAGAATGGGATATTGACGAGTATATTATTCTTTCAGGTGATCATCTCTATCGTATGGATTATAGTAAATTTGTGGAACATCACCGCAAAACTAATGCTGATATTACCTTATCTGTTGTACCTATTGATGAAAAAAGAGCCTCAGCTTTTGGTTTAATGAAAATCGATGATAGTGGCAGAATTATTGACTTCAGCGAAAAACCCGAAGGTGAAGAATTGCAAAAAATGGCAGTGGATACTTCTATTTTAGGCTTAAGTCCTGAAAAAGCTAAAGAAAACCCTTATATTGCTTCGATGGGTATTTATGTTTTCAAAAAGGAAGTCTTAGAAAAATTATTACAAAATAATCCTAGTCAGACAGATTTTGGTAAAGAAATTATCCCCGCCGCCGCTAAGGATTATCGAGTACAAGCATATTTATTTAAAGGTTATTGGGAAGATATTGGAACGATTGAGGCTTTTTATGAGGCAAATTTAGCATTAACCAGACAACCTCAGCCCGATTTCAGCTTTTATGATGAAAAATCTCCTATTTACACTCGCTCTCGTTATTTACCACCGACTAAGTTATTAAATTCTAATGTAACTCAATCTATTATCGGTGAAGGTTGCATTATCAAAGAATGCCGTATTAATCACTGTGTTTTAGGGGTAAGAACTCGAATTGAATCAAATTGTATTGTTGAAGATAGTCTATTAATGGGTGCTGACTATTATGAATCTTATAGCATCAGGCAGAGTAAAATAGATGAAGGAAGTGTGCCGGTGGGCATCGGAGCCAATTCTACTGTAAGACGGGCAATTATCGATAAAAATGCTCGAATTGGCAAAAATGTGATTATTACCAATAAAGACAGAATTGAGGAAGCTAATCGAGAAAAGGAAGGTTTCTTAATTCGCAGTGGCATTGTGGTTGTGATCAAAAATGCTGTTATTCCTGATAACACTGTTATTTAATTTTTAACTGACAATTGACAATTAACACTTAATAGTTAATAATAGTTAAATAGGCATTTTGCCTCTCATTCCTAATTCCTTGGGTGAATCCTATTCACCCTTCTCATTCCTAATTCCTTGGGTGAATCCTATTCACCCTTCTCATTCTTAATTTTTAATTATTTATTGTCCTACAATAGATACACATAAAAAGTCGTCTTGAAAATAATCATTGGCGACTCTTTTTATGTCTTCTAAGGTGACTTTGGTAATTTCTTCAGGAAAAATGGTGTCATATTCAATACCTAAGCCTAAAGTTTCATACCATCCGAAAATTTGAGCAAATTCACCGTTTGTTTGTTTTCCTAAAGCATATTGCCCTAATAATTTACTTTTTGCTGTTTCTAACTCTTCTATACTTAGTTTTTCTTCTCTTAAGCGTTTGATTTCATTATATAAACCTTCTTTTCCTTTTTCTATATTATCAGGGGCTGTTCCCATGTAAACTACAAATTGAGACTTATCAAGACGAGTAGGATAAAAAGCAGAGACATCGTAAGCTAATCCTCTTTTTTCCCTCAATTCCACAAATAAACGGCTAGATAATCCATTTCCCAGATAAGTTGTTAATAATTTAAGTACAGGATAATCAGGATGTTTTATTTCTGGTGCTAGATAACCCATCATGATAATAGATTGTTGAGTTTCTTGATCAAGTTTTCTATAGTCTGATTTAGGAGAAAGGGGATAAGGGTTAAATTGAGGAATATCCCCATTAGATGGTTGCCAGTCACCGAAAATTTTTTCTAGGATCGAAATTGCTTGATCTAAATTTATTTTTCCTGCTAAACTAATAGTTAAATTATCCGGAGTAAAGTGTTTATTATGACACTGTTTTAAATCCTCTACCGTTAACTCCGTAACAGTTTTTTCTGTGCCTAAAACTGAAAACCCGTAAGGATGTTTACCATAAATCATTTCCCTGAGTTGACTAAAAGCAAGATTAAAGGGTTGCTCTTTTTGAGATAAAATATTCTGCAAAATTAGTTTTTTTTCCAGTTCTATTTCATGATTAGGAAAAGTCGGAAAACGCAGAATTTCCCCTGCTAAGGCTAAAATTTCGGGAAAATCAGCCGTAATGGTTTTTAAACTAACTAAAAAATAATCACTAGAAGTATCTGTACTTAATCCTGCACCAATAGACTCGATTTTTTCGGCAATTTCTAAGGATGACAAGTTATGAGTGCCTTTAGACATTACATTGGCTAACAGATGAAAAATTCCTGCTTGATGAGTTGCTTCCCATAAACTTCCAGCATGACGGCAAAAAATTCTGCCGGCAATTATTTCTGTGGTAGGATTTTCAATGACTATTAGGGTGATACCGTTACTTAAAGTGGCTTTTTGTATATGTTTTTGATGTTGTTTCACTGATTATAATTTTTTAAGTACATTTTTCTCATTATCAATCAAAAAAGGGCAAAATAATTAAACATCAGAAACGAGGGAAAAGGGAAATTATAGGCAAGATACTTATGGCACAATGATTATTCACTATTGACTAATCACTATCAACTATTTACTATCAACTAATCACTATCAACTATCAACTATTCATCCCATCATTATGCTTACTGTTACTGAAGTTGAAAAAATTATTATCGATTTAGTAAAACCTCTCACTGATAGGGAATTAGTACCTTTACATCAAGCCACTAATCGCATTTTAGCTGAAAATATTACTTCTAGTTTCGATTTTCCCTATGATGATAATTCGGCTATGGATGGTTATGCTGTTAAATTTCAAGACGTAGCCATGATCACCTCTGATAATCCTGTTTGTTTAAAAATCATAGAAGAAATTCCTGCAGGATACTGTCCACAAAAAACTATTTCTTCAGGAGAAGCCACCCGAATTTTTACTGGTGCAATTTTACCTGAAGGTGCTGATACCATCGTTATTCAAGAAAATACCCTACAAGAAGGGGATGAAGTTAAAATTTTTGCTTCCCCTCTCAAAAATCAATTTGTCCGTTATAAAGGCTCTTTTTATCAGGCGGGTGACTGTTTGTTATCGGCAGGTAGCAAAATTCATCCTCCTGAAATGGCTATTTTAGCTACTGCACAATGTTTACAAGTGCCCGTTGTGCGATCGCCGATTATTGCGATTCTTTCCACTGGTGATGAATTAATTACACCTTATCAGTCTATGGAAAAAGGTAAAATCATCGACTCTAATCAATACTTATTAGCTAGTTTTATTCAACAAAATGGAGGTATTCCTTTATCTTTAGGTATTATTCCTGATAATCCTCAAGCCTTAGAAAATGCTATTATTCAAGCCTTAAATAAAGCTGATTGGGTTATTTCCACTGGTGGAGTGTCGGTGGGTGATTATGATTATGTAGATCAAGTATTACAAAAAATAGGGGGTAAAATTCAAGTCAAGGGGGTAGCAATGAAGCCGGGTAAACCTTTAACTGTAGCAACTTTTAAACACGATAAGTTATATTTTGGCATCCCCGGCAATCCAGTTTCAACCATGGTGACTTGTTGGCGATTTTTACAGACTGCCATGAACAAATTATCAGGTAATCAAAATTATCATTACCCTTCTATGGTTAAAGCTATCACTGTTAATCATTTGCGATCGCAAGGTACAAGAGAAACCTATCTTTGGGGTAATGCTAACTTGATCAAAGGACATTAGCAGTTTACTATTGCCAAAGGTTCTCATAATTCAGGGAATTTAGTTAATTTACAAAATATTAATGCTTTAGCGGTTATTCCCATCGGTACAAATTTAATCGAAATCGGCGACGATGTGAACATAATGCTGGTAAATAATTAAAAGTAAGGAAACACGAAGCAATGCAGGAAGTAAAGTAATAATAATTGTGGAATAGGCATCTTGCCCCATAATTCTCATTTATCATAAAGGGTTTAAACCCATTACTCATGGCCAATTCCTGATTCTTCATCCTTAATCTATCATTCTTCATTCCTTATTATTATGATATGACTCAAATATATAGCGCTTTTACAATCTTTACTAGCTTATTAGTGGAAGCAATGCCTTTTCTTTTAATTGGGGTATTATTATCCAGTAGCCTGATCTTTTTTATGGATGAAAGTACACTAATTACTAAACTACCTAAAAATCCTTTTCTCGGTGCAATTATTGGCAGTATTTTTGGTTTTTTCTTTCCTGTTTGTGAATGTGGTAATGTTCCTGTGGCTCGTAGATTTGTACTAAAAGGCTTACCTACTTCTGTGGCTGTATCATTTCTTTTAGCCGCACCCACAGTAAACCCAATTGTGTTATGGTCAACTTATGTCGCTTTTCATGGGCAACCTCATATAGTTTGGTTAAGAATGCTTTTTTCTCTGACTATTGCTATTACTATTGGTTGTATCTTTAGTTTTCAATCTGATCCTCGCCCTTTACTAAAACCTATATTAGCTAAACGTTTAACGCTGTTAATGGAATTAAATGAAACGGAAAAAATACCGATACAAGAAACAAAAGTTCCAGAATATAGTTTATTGCAATCAGGGAGTTTCATTCTGGGAAGTGAGGGAAAAACTATTAAAATGGACGATAACTTATTGAAAAATTCTGAGGGAAAAAATCAGACTATTTCAGGGTGGCAAAAATGGAATTTATTTATTAATAATGTCCAAATTGAGTTACGAGAATTAGGGGGAGTTTTAATTTTAGGTAGTGCTATCGCTGCGTCAATTCAAGTTTTTGTACCTAGAGAAATTATTTTAAATTTAGGACAAGGAACTATTACTTCTATTATCGCTATGATGATTTTAGCCGTAGTGGTTTCTATTTGTTCAACAGTAGATTCTTTTTTTGTTTTATCTTTTGCTTCAACTTTTACCACAGGATCTTTAATCGCATTTTTAGTATTTGGTCCTATGATTGATATAAAAGGAATTGGTTTAATGTTATCTATTTTTAAGCCAAGAATGATTCTTTATCTAACGGCGATCGCTGCTCAATTAACCTTTATTTTTACTTTATCCTATAGTTACTTTTTTTAAAAATCGCAAATAATTCTCTCCCACAAATGAATAACATTAAAAATCAAGAATTATGGCTAAATATTTTGGATATAATAGCAATTTTGTTATGGTCATTATTATTGTTTAAATATTGGTTTACTCAAGAGTTAAATTTATTAATTCATCCGAATTATTTTATTTTAGTTTTAGTAAGTAGTGTGATTTTATTTTTATTATCAATAGCTAAAATTATTCAATTATTTATCTACCATAAAAAAAACTTTAACCAAAATAATTCTGGGAATAATCAACACTCTAATTTACTGCCAAAAGGATGGGCTAGTAGTTTATTAACTTTTGTGGCTATATTAGGTTTAACCATTAAACCAATGGTGTTAAGCAGTCAAACCGCTATGCAAAGAGGTGTAATTGATTCATTACCTCCTACTACCTTAGAAACTCAATCTTTTCTTAATCAAACATCTCCAGAAAAGCGATCGCTGATAGAATGGGTAAGAACTCTTAATGCTTATCCCGAACCAGACACCTATACAGGACAAAAAGCAAATATTACAGGATTTGTGGTACATTTAGACCAATTACCCGACAATTATATCTATTTATCTCGTTTTGTCCTTACTTGTTGTGCTGTTGACGCTTATCCTGTAGGTATCCTCGTAGAATTACCAAAATCGAGAAGTAATTTTCCGGCTGATAGTTGGTTAGAAATACAAGGAGTTATGAAAACAGCAACTTTACCTCATCTTGATTCTTCACCTCAAACGGAAAGAAAAGATAAACGTCATTTAGTCTTAAAAGCTACAGATGTTAAAATTATTCCAACCCCTAATAATCCTTATGCTTACTAATTTAGATCGTTTTAATGTTTACTAATAATCAATATTTTTTGATGAGGGTGGGCAGAAAATTTTTCAGCCCCTACAATTTTTATACCATCCCGTAGGAGTTAAACAATGTTCTACCCTTCCTTATCGAAAAAGATGAATTAAATAGTTATTAAACAAATAAAAGTTAGTTATATTTCTACTGTCATTAATTCTTTAAATCTTAATTAAGAAGCGATCGTTAATATTACCATTAGCCCAAAGTTTTAATGTTTTAGGAATTCCATTGATTCAAAATAATAAACTGATTTCTTAAATCAAAATTACTATTATCCAAATTTTTTGAGCAAATTAATTAAATATTTAGCTAAAGAATCCTCGTCAATTAATAAATTAAAACTCACCATTGACTCCTTTTTCTTTCAAACGATAGGCTTCTTCTTCCGCCTCCAACTTAATTAAATCTTGATAAGTTTCACCATAAGAAATAACTTCCTCAATAACTGCAATAGGCAAATTCCAATTATCGGCGGCTTCTTCCTTTGACATTTCATTAATGATTAAATCCTGCCACACCGTTGAGGCTAATAATTTTCGACCTTTTATATACAATTGTTTACGCCATTCGTGAGGACGTTGAACTAAATATAACCAATCTTCATTACTATTCGATTCTAACTCTGGGATTAAAAGTCTTATTTCCCCTTTCGATGTATGCACAAATAAACGATTTCCTCTTGTTAGATTCGATTTAAGAGTAAATACCACATCCAGAGATCTCAAAATAGTTTCCTTAATATTAGGAGTTCCCATAGCCTGTTGTAGCCAATTTAATTTGGCTTCCTGCTCCGGGGTAATATTAAAATTTTGCCTTTTAGTTTCTAGGGTTTCCGATTTTTTGGTTTTTAAAGACATGAGTATATAGTGAGTATTTTATGACCTTTTTTTTCTCATCATAACAAATCAACCAGATACTTTAAGATAAAATGAATTTACTTTATACCAATCTCAAACTAAGGTTAATATACTTTTTATGCGTATTTATTTATATTTAATAGCAGGAATAACATCTGCTTTAATCGGTTGGAATATTGGGCAATTTTTTCTTACAGATTTAGGTTTATTTTCTTCTTTTCCTGAGTTGATTTTGTATCCCTGTATCGCTATTTCTTTAGCCATTGGCATGGTGTTAAATGAAATTTTTATCTCTAGCCCTACTCGCCCAAAATTGTGTTTTAAAAAGGCAAAAATCCCCCTCATAATTGCTTTAGGATTAGGTTTAATTATTGGTTTATTATCAGGGGCGATCGCACAAATTTTATTTTTACCTTTTTTTGCTATTCCTGCGGCGATAATAAGGATTGTGGGATGGTTATTAATTGGGGTTGCGGTGGGATTGGCAGAAGGCTTAACATGGCGTTGGGAAACGGTGGAAGCCGGAGATAAAAAGCGATTTCGCAACCGTTTAATCGCTAGTATCGGGGGGGCAATGGGTGCAAGTTTAATCGCAGCTATTTTATTTGAAATGATGCGAGTATTTTTACAAGAAATGCCTAAAAATTTCCGTTTAGCAGAAGATCCTGTTGGTTTCAGCATTTTAGGCTTATTTTTGGGCTTAACTTTCAGTTTAACTAGCTCTCCTAGCTATTTAGTCGCTCTTAGGGCTGGTAGTGGTTTTGAATATGTTAGTCAAATTTTTGCTCAAATTTCCCCTCAATCCATGAATCTTAGTAAAGATTATCCTCAAATTGATCAATCTGTGTTAACTTTTGTTAGTGATAGTAGTCTCGATCGTATTGAGGAGGGATTATCAATTAAACTACCATCAAAGGGGAATCTTAAAATAGGTTCATCTCAAGACTGTCATATTCGTATCCCTAGTTTACCTGATCAGGTGGCGACTATTGAAATAAAATCAAGGGAGGCGGTGTTAATTCCTCATATTTTATATTTTAATCACATTGCGATTAATGGGGAAATTTTAAAAGCTAATAAAAAAATTACTTTAAAACATAATTATTTAGTAACTTTTTATCCCATTTTAGAAGTAGAAAACAACCCAGAAAATATCAATTTAATTAATTATGAAAAAAATTTCCGTTTTGTCTATTATAACCGCTTTTTTGACCCCCAAGGTTAGTTTAGTTTTATTATTATTTCTCACTTTAATTAGTCCTATTTCTGCACAAGAAAAGAACCCAAAAAAAGTGGATATTGTTCGTACTGCTGTTAATGATGATCAAGTTACTCTTCGGGTGAAGGTGACGGGAGAGGGCGATCGACCTGTGATGGGGTTATCATATAGAGATTTTGCTTTACAAGTGGAAGGTAATAAGGTAGAGTTTGATCGAAAAAACTGGAAATCTCCTGAAGAATCCGAGCCACCTCCAGCGTGGATTATCGTCTTAATGGATATGAGTGGCAGTATGCTAACCCCTGATAGTAGCGGTAAAACCAAGTTAGAAGGGGCGATGGAAGCTACTACCCAGTTTCTCTCGATTTTAGCTCAAAGGGGTGGTAATACCCAAGTTTCGATCGTGCCTTTTGGGGAAGGAAACGAAAAATGCGAGGGGTTCAAAGTTACTAAACAAGAATTAGACAATTTTTTAAGCCCTAATGATGTAAAATTGACTAATTTTTTAACCTTTTTAGCAAGTAAAAAACCTTGTGCTTCTACAAATCTTTATCAACCCTTAGAAGAAGCCATAAAATTTTTAGGAAATCGAGAAGATACACGTTTTTATCTTACGGAAGAACAACAAAAAGAGGGGAAATTAGAGCCTAGATTATCAATTATTTTAGTCTCAGACGGTTATCATAACTTCCCCAATGAAGCCGAAGATTTTGCTAAATTACTAGAAAGATTAGAAGATTATAACAACGTAATTGTTCATACTTTAGGCTATGGTTTAACTCCTCAACAATTGGCAAAAAAATATAAATTACCGAAACCTGCAACTCGTCAAGATGTTAATAAGGGAAAAGTACCGGAGGAAGAATTTGTCGATGAAAAAAGATTAGCAGAAATTGCCCAAAAAACGGGTGGAATCGCCGAATTTTCGGGGGATGCCGAAGATATAGCGGAAAATCTTCAATTATTTCTTAATGCCTTGTTAGGAGAGTACGAAATTACTTATACTGATCCAAACCCTGATCGAGGTGCAACTCATAAGGTTATAGTAAAAGCTCTTGACGTAAAATCGGAGGAAAAACTTTATATTATACCTATTTTTGGGCGCACATTAGCTTTAAATACTCGTCTATTAATCTTTTTTTCTACCCTAATTAGTTTAGGTTTATTTGGTGTTTTACCTTTTTATTTTTGGGGTAAATTTTTAAAGCAAAAAACCTTTGATAGTGAATAGTGAATAATTAATAGTCAATACTTAATATTAGTAGATATGAGCAGAATTTTATTAATTGATAAATGGTTAAATTTGACTGTTATTTTTTTATTAGTTTCTAGTTGTCAAAGTAATAATAATCTTAATAATCAAAGTAAGAAAATTACTGATTGTTTTAGTCAAAATAAGCTAGAATTAACGGAAAATAAGGTTAAATCATTAGATTTTCAAAATAGTTCGATAAAACAGTCTGGATTGATTAAACAAGGGGAAAAAATTGGTTTTAGTTTTACTGCTTCTTCAGGTGATAAGTTTGAATATCAAACTGAAAGTAGTAATATTTGTATCGATATTTATGCTCCTAATAACCAATTAATTAAGGATATTAATTTACCCCTTGATGGTAAGTATCACATAGAAGTTTATTTACCTCAAGGATCGCAATCTTTTGAGATTAATTTTAGCTTGAATAAAGAAACTAATTTAAGTGATAATAATAAAGATAATTATACATGGAATTTAACTAACTTTCCTCAATCTACTTGTGGTGATCAAAAACCTTCAGATTCTTCTGTTTACCCTGTTAATTTTTATCCTGTTAACATCCCCTATAGTGAAGAATATTTGAATATGATTAGAAATAATTTTTGTCAAGACTCCTATCAAAAAAGAGATAAAATTAATGGGGAAAAAGTGATTCAAATAGCATCTTTTTTAAGTGAAGATAAAGCCTTATCTTTTGCAAAGTTTATATCAGCAACAATACCAAATGCTAATGTAGGTGAACCAACTAAAGTTGAGCAATACTAATAATAATTAAAATATGTATAATATTATGATTTTATTTAGATATTATTTACCTAAATTATTTCTAACTCTTTTGTTTCTTATTACTGCATTAAATTACCAAATAATATTAACGGAATAGTTATTCAAAACAGAATCGATACTCAAAATCGGTATCTTTTCCGTCATAGCTTGAGCAATTAACATTCTATCAAAAGGATCTTTATGGTGTAAAGGTAAATTTTTTAACTGCCAAATATGCTCTAATTCTATAGGTAAAATTTGAACATTATTAATATTTTGTTGATAGGTAATTATTTCTGACAATGGGTTATCAAAATGTAATTTATTAATCGATATTTTTATCTGCATTTCCCAAACACTAGCAATACTCAAGTATAAAATATTTTCTTGATTCTCTATTAAGTTTAATCCATTTAAAGATAGTTTTTCTGGAGTTAAATTCCACCAAATAAAAGCATGAGTATCTAACAATATTTTCATATAATACCTCCTAAAACTTCAGGGGGTAAAGGCTCATTAAAATCATCACTCATCCAACCTTTTCCTTTATATAAACCAGCGATTCTCTTTTTCTGAGATTTTGTTTTTTCTGCCAAATTTTTATTATGTTTATAGGTAATAAATTCAGTAAAATCTAAGATTTCTTGTTGTTGCTCTAAAGGTAAATCTTTTATTTTTATTAAAATTATTGCTGTTAGATCGATCGTTTCAGTACTCATAGCTTAATATTATCTATAGTTGATATATTTATTTTACAAAAAATTAGAAGCAATTTAGCATAAATTTTAATAGCAACTTAATTTTAACCGTTTGTAGTAAGCCTTTTAAAGCTAAGAAGATAAATAAACTCATCACTACCAACTTGATTTTTTATTCAATTTATTCTCATGGAAATATTTAGAAATTGGCGAAGAAAGTTAGGTAAACCTTTGTTATTTGGTTTTTATGGTGCAATTGGTTGTTTAGTCGCCTCTTTACTCTTAGGAGAGTTGTTTTTATCTTTGACTGCCTTACCTCCGACTCCCCTTAGACAACCTCAAGCCGTTGTATTGTTAATTGATGCCTCTGGCAGTATGGATTACGGGAAATTAGAGGAAGTGAAAACCGCCGCTACTAAATTTGTTAAGCGTCAAAATCTTAGTATTGCTAAAACTACAGAAAATCAAGATCAAATTGCCGTAATTGGTTTTGGTACTGATGTTCATATTACTTCTCCTCTTACTTCTAATCTAAGGCAAATAGAAAAGGCGATCGAATCTGTGGATGATGGAGGAGGCACAAGAATAGATCGAGGTTTGGAAGCAGGGAGGGTAGAATTGAGTAATAGCAGTTTGCAGAAGAATTTGTTGCTGTTTACCGATGGAATTGCCGAATCTCTCGAAAAAACCATGGAGGAAGCACAAATCATCAAAAATGAAGGCATTAACTTAATTGCGATCGCCACGGGGGATGCGGATACACAGTTTTTGACGGAGTTAACCGGAGATGAGAATAAGGTTTTTTTTGCTAATAGTGGCAATTTTGATACAGCTTTCCAAGAAGCAGAAAAGTTGATTTATAGTCAACAATTAGTAGAATCGGGAGAATCGGGTAATTATCCTTTAATTTATGGTACTTTACGCATTGGTATTTGGACAGCCTTAATTTCTCTTGGTGTATCTATTGCTTTGATAATTGGGCAAAATCATTATTTACACCGTCGTTTACTTTCTCCCCAAGAGGCTACCCTTGGCTTAATCAGTAGTTTATGTGCTGGATTTGTGGCTGGTAGTATTGGGCAGTTAATTTTTACTCCTTTAGCAAATATGGGATTTTCTCCTATCATTCCCCGTTTAATTGGTTGGGGTATCTTAGGTGCATTGGTAGGCGGTGGTATGGCTTTTTTTGTGCCTAATTTAAAGTTGTCACGGGGGTTGATTGGAGGTTTAATTGGAGGTTTAATGGGTGCGATCGCATTTCTTCTCATTACTCAATATTCTACAGCTATTATCGGGCGTTTAGTCGGTACAACAATTTTAGGCTTTTTTCTCGGTTTAATGATAGCCTTAATTGAACAAATTAACAGGAAATATAGCTTAATTGTTAACTGGAATGAAAAAGAAAAAACTACTATTTCATTAGGAGAAAAACCCATTGTTTTAGGCTGTGCCAAAAATGCCCATATTTACTTACCCCAATCTCAAGGATATTATCCCATTACTGCCAAAATTTACATCGAAAATAATCAAATTATTATGGAATATGACACCGAATACGCCCAAGTTAAAGGTATGAAAACCTTAAAACATCAATTGAATGATCAAGATAAAAGAAAATTAGGATTTGTTACCTTAGAATTTCATCATCAAAAAACTGAATAAAATCTCAAAAAATATTAAGAAAACAGGGATTGTTTTATTCAAACTATCATTTAATCTGTTAAGTTGCTAATGTTAAGAAAATTAGTTGCAGTTTTTAGAGGTAAAAAAAGATAATTATTTTCATCTAATAATTCAAGAAAACCATAACGTTGATAAAATAGTTTTACTTTGTCATTTTTAGCAGACACTACTAAGGCGTAAATAGCAATTATTTCACTAGCTTTAATAACTCTTTTTATTGCATCTACTAATAATAGTTTACCAATACCTTTTTTTTATAATTTACATCAATTGCCAATCTTCCTAACAAGGAAACAGGTACAGGATATTTAGGTAATTTTTTGGCTATTTCCAGTGGTAAAGAAGATGTTTGAATAGCAAAAGCACTCAATGTATAAAAACCGATTATTTTCTCAGAATTTGATGGATAAATAATAAATACTTGAGCAAATTTTCTTTTTATATCCTGACTAGCATATTTTTTTAGGTAGATATTTAAGTCTTCAATACCGCAGTCAAAATTATCTTTCTGATAGCCTTTATCAAAGGAAATAATACGATATTTAGACATCTGACTCTACCAATTTATCATGATCAATTAGAGCATTTTTAAGTTCATTATTTGCCTCTGGTGGATTTAACAAAGCATTAAAAAATATTTCTTGATCTCGATGACTGAGTATCATAGTTTCATGATGTTGAATTGATGTTGAATAATCTCATCAGCTTTGGCTAACACGGTAGTCAAAATAAAGCTATTAAGAGATGACTGATTACGGCGGCGGCTTTTTCAATTTTTCCTTTGGTTATTTCGTCTAATCTTAAACTAAGACGCTCTGATTTAGTTATTTTCATGGCACATATTTCGATTTTGATATATTGTACCTTAAAATGATGTACATTTTTTTATCTGCTAGAAAAATATAACTTAAATGTAATCAGTCATTTTCCCTAATATCTATTTTTACTAAAGTTTATTTTGCTAAATCTTTTTTGAGTGATTCTAAGGTTTTTCCACCTGAATTAATAATTCCATCTGGGGTTAAATCATTATCAAGTTGATATTTATAAATCGCTTTTACCCAATATTCCTGATAATTTTTATGATTTTTTTCAATCGCTTCTATATAATTTAGTTTAGAATCATTTAAAATTTCTCTTAATTTTTTTTGCATATTATTATCATCTAATTTTAATTCACTTTTTATATTTAAGATAATTCCTCGTGTTTTATCAAATTGATTGACAGCAATGTTAATTTGTTCACTATATTTGTTTTTTACTTCGCATTTTTCAGGATTAGGATAACATTTAAAAACTTCTTTTATTAACTTACTATTTTCAGAGTCAAAAGTTTTGTATATGTTTTCTCTTATCTCTGATTTTTTATTTTTTAATTCATCTTTATTATCAAGATCTTTTACTTGATTTTGAATAAAACTGTTGGCAGATTTTTCTAGTTTAGAGGGAAATAAAAAAACACGAGAAAAAAAGCCTCCTAAGCCTCCTAATCCTAAACAGAAAAAAACTAAAATAATAATTTTCCAGAGTTTCATATCTATTTTTATATTGAATAATTCGTTTAATTCTAAGATAAATTGTTCAACAATACCGACTTCTCTAGTTGTATTAACATCATAAATTTTACAATAATAATTACTCCCAAAGCTAACTTTTTTTACCTTACTAAAAATATCTTTCGGTACTTTATCATACGCAACATGGGCGAAAAATAAAGCCAATTTACTCTCGTTTAAGCCATCAAATAATCTCACCCATACTTGATATTTAGGAATAGGTTTAAATCTTTTATTTGAGGTGGAATGAATACGCCAAGCTATAGTTAATTCATCTCTTATTGTTATCCATGATTCATTTTCAAATATTTTTAATTGATCACTTAATTCTTTTTGTTTACCATAGTTTTTCATTAACTTTAAATCATGATCAATATATTTACTAATGCGATTAATATAATAATATCTCCAAAGACTTTTTTCTGTTTTTAATAAATTTATTACTTCCTCTACTATAGTGTCATCTTTTAATAAAGAAGGGATGATTGAAATCACTGCTAACTCTATTCTTTCTACTATATATTTTGAGCTAACTTCTAAGGTTAATAGCTTTAATATTTCTTGTTGAAAATGATCAGATATAGTAAATAAATCATCTTTTTTAATGCCTTTTAGCCATGTTAAAAATTCTGATAATGTCTGAGGTAAAATGATAGCATATAGGGTAAAAAGCCTCATCATTTCATCATTATAAATACCCTCAGATTTAGATTTTTTTAATCCTTGTCCATCAAAAATTTTTTGCCAAAATTTATCGTTAATATCTGGGTTACTTAAAGCATTTTCTAAAGTTTGGATATATTCCCTTTTTATCTTATTCTTTTTACATAAACTTGTCACCGCCGTTTTAATTTTTTGTTCTTCAAAAATAGGGCGATTTAAAATTACTTGATTACTTAAACTTTTGCGAATAATTACTTCTGCTTTTTCATCATGGGGTTTGATGAGGTAAAAACTAGCAGGTTTATCCAACGCCTGTACATTATATGCCCATGCCGTCATATTTTCTCCTGCCATTTCTTCCGCTATGGCATTGATAACTGTAGGTACACAGGTTCGATCGAAAGGTATAATAACAGGGATAGATTGGGTAAATAAATCTTGAAAATTGTCGAGAGGTATTTTCATTTCATGGTTGTCGATGAATAGGTGAGGATTACCGATAGTTTTTTCATCGAGGGGGTTAAATTGTAGGGGATTTTCCTTCAAAAACCGCAAAATTTTGTTGAGATTACCCTTACCCTCCACACAAAAATAACGATAGGCGGAAAAACTGCGAGATTCGTCTCTAGCCTTAGTTACAATTGATACTACACACCAACATTCTTCTTGACTTTCTACTTCTCTCCCAATTATGGCGGGAGTGTCACTAGATGCGCCTTCGGCAATGGCAAACAGACGGTTACTAATGGCTTCTTGGATGGGGTAGGGAATCGGGTCAAATGTGCAATTCATGTATTTTCCCGTAAACCCTCTGGAAAACCAACTACCATCGGCTTTAGTTTCGATAACAATACCTGTGCTAAATTCGTGAATTTCTATTTGTCTAGTCATAGTTTTATTCGAGTTTCATTAACATTAATTATCCAAGTTTTTTTGTTGTTGAGAAAATCGCTTAATTCTTGATTGAATATCATTTAAAATCCCTTCTATTTCTTGTAAATCACTTTTAATTATTAATAGTAGCTGTCATAATTTACTCCTCTAATTTAGGATTACGTTTACCAGTGCAAAGCCAATAAATGGGGGATACTAAACCATAAGGGCGCCAACGGCGAGGATTTTTGATAATGGATTTTGTGCCTTCTCTACCCCTACTTATTTTCTGAGAATTTGCTTCGGGAAATTGACTTCCTAACACTCCAAAAGCAGAAGTAGTAAAATAAGATACCTCTCCTATATTTAATTTTTGCCATGCCTGTAAGCGTCTATAAAGTTGCGGAAAACGATTGTTTGCTATTTTTTCAGCAAATTGACGATTTATCCACAATTCTGATTGCTCACATTTGCTAAATGTTACCGCAATTCTTCTTTTTCCTTGACTCAAATCTGCTTGATTTAAGGCTACTAAAAATTTGTCTAATCCTTGAGCATATTCGCTATCTTTACGGTAAGATGTGCCGTCAATTAACAATATAATTCCTGTTGCTTGAAGGCAGTCATCTAAATAATCATCTAGTAAAGTATCTCCTATTTTAAACATTAAATCACTAAAAAATTCTCCAGCATAGTCTTTACAATTAATGGTTAATTTTACCTGATTTGCTAAGGTTATACTCAAGGTATAGTCTTTTACTTCGTCAATATTAGCTTTTAAAAAAGTGGGTTCTAATTCTAATCCTTGTTCGAGGATATTTTGGGCTTGGGTGATGAGGTTTTCTGCGTCTTCCCCAATGGGGATAATATTCTGCACGAAACTGTCTTTACTGGCGTTGGGATAATAGGCTAGGGATGCCATATAGCTTGTTTTTCCCGATTGTCGATCGCCGATCAGTCTAATATTAGCATTTTCTTGGGTAAATTCCGATGAATTTTTGAGTTTATTAATAATATTTTTAAACATAAAAAGTTATCTCATTATATAATTCCATCTTTTTTAATATTTTGAATAAATAAATTATTTTCTATTTTTAGCTTATTTTGTTATCTAAAAACAACTAATATCTTGGTCATGTTTTAAACAAAAATTACTGATAAAATAGCTATTATTTTCTATTTCATCAACGGGGTTAACGTCATCTTTT
This sequence comes from Geminocystis sp. GBBB08, assembly GCF_016743215.1. GTDB lineage: Bacteria > Cyanobacteriota > Cyanobacteriia > Cyanobacteriales > Cyanobacteriaceae > Geminocystis. The sequence continues at coordinate 20,900 of NZ_VRZC01000011.1, read as the reverse complement.
AAAACAACCAAAATATCTATATCTGAATCAGGTTTTGCATCTCCTCTAACCTGTGAAGCAAATAAGATTAATTTACTAAGTCGATCGCCATAAATAGAGGTTAATTGTTGTTTTAAATCCTCGATAATTTCTTTAATTTTATAGGTATTAGTATTAGCTATATTTATCATAATTTATTAACAAAACTATTTTTATTAATTAGAATATACATCTCAATAAATACAGGCAATATGCCCGTTATACGGTGGAAAAATCTTAATTTTTGGAGAAGTTTAATTAACGGATTTATACCAAAGCACATTATGAGATTGCTTCGTGCCTCGCAATGACAGAATATTGTTTATATTTTACAAATTATGTTAATATAAATTATTTACTTAACCAGTATAAAGGCTCAATTAAATTATAAGGTTGCCAACTATTAGGCTCTCTTAAAACTGATTCTGAACCATTTGAACCTGCTTGATCTATTCTATTAGGACGAGGATCATTTTTGTGTAAAACTCCGAAGGTTGATAGGGCATAAAATTGTAAATTTTTCGAGTTAAGACTATCTTTTAAAATCGTTTTTGTGCGGGGTAAATGAATGCCAAATAAATCCGTTTCAGGATCAATTCTTCCCGGCCACAATTCTCCTCTTTCACACTTACTCATTACTACCGCTAATTTTAAATTATTAGTGCGATTTCTTTCATCCATAAGTTTAAGAAATTGACTCATTACCCGATAATAAAATTTATCTGTACCATGTTCCCATTGAGTAAATAAAATTAGACAACCATTAACATCACTCATCAAACATTCGTCAATAAATTCCTGATGAATTTCATCGGATAAATTTCGATCGGCGATTTTTTCAAATACTTCTCCGGGGTAATCTCTGACATTTATTTGGATGTTTTCTGGTTTTTTTAATAAACCTTTTTTTACTTGTAATTGAAAAGAATAATAAGGCAAATCATCAACACTTTGTAATTTATCTCCTATGACTGTAGGCTCAAAAGTTGCTCCTTCCACAATGATATTTTCGGCATTTTCTGCTAAATCCCGTGATTCATCATTAAGGGGTTGAATTTTAAAATTGCTGTCTTTTCCTTTTCTACTTCTTAACGCTGGTAAATAAGATAATGCTGCTAAATAAGTAGTTTTGCCCGATCGACGGGGACCAATTACAACGATGTTGCCCATAATAATTAACCTTTTATTTTGATAAAAAACTGCCTAAATATATCCAAGGTAATTCTAGCAAATTGCGATTATAAATGCTAGTAATAAAAAAACGCACGGATAAACCCGAAATACTTTGATTTAATTCTCTGATTTGAGGGTGAATTGGAACAAAATAACGCTGATAAACGTATTCATTTCTTTGTTGCCAATTAAAACGAGAACGATTAGGAATATACCCTAATAAATTGCCTTCTTGTTGTACATTACAAAATAAATCAGCTTTATTTAAGCATAGTAATAAATGACGAATTTTAGGGCAATCATATTTAAAGAAATTAATCCATCTTTCAAAACGATTACACCATTGTTTTTGGGTAATAAATTCTTCGGGATTAGGATAATTATTTATTAATTGACGATAGGGCGGTAAAATTAATAAAATACCCTCACTTTGTCTAATGGTAGTTAAAAATTCTTGCCATTTTTCTGGGTTGCCTTCTTGCCAATATTTACGCCAAATTTCTCCCCCAGTGTCTAACCAATCGGAGTGGATTTCTTTATTTCCTGTGGGTAATTGGACATTAATATTTAGATATTTATCATGAAATGATTTATCGGCTTCTGTGGGTTTTGTTGACTGTGAATTAGTATCATATAACAAACTTTTTATCTGTTGATAATCGGGGTGAATTACTCTGACATAATTACTTTGAGGATTGGCTAATTCTAAGGCTAAATGGGTTTTTCCTGCCGTTCGATCGCCTATATAAATTACTCCCAAAATTTACCTCCCTTTTTACTATAATTTTAATATTTTTAAACTTTATTTAATTCTTCTTTTTTCTTCAAACATTTCTAACTTAACTTGACTAATTAAATCCATAATTTTTTCTCTGGAATCATAGCCATTATCTTTAGCCTGTTGACGCATAATATCAAATTCATCAGGCTCATTTTGAGTACTAATAACTATATCTACTTCACCATCATTAATATTTAATGGGGTTTTTGTTTTTAATTCTTCTTGTAGAATTTCACCCTTTGTTTGTAAAATTTTCATAAATTTACCTCAATTTAAAGATTGATATTTTTTTGTTTGACTATCAAATCAAGATTTAGTAATATATTAAGATTATTATACATCAATTTAATATATTATAAATAAGTGTTAATGAAATAAAGTAGTAACCAATCTATGAAAGTAGAAAAAGATCAAATTATTACAGCGGTTAAAGGTTTAACCAGACGGGTAAATATCAAACAAAAACATTTAGAAATCATCGATCAAGCCATTGGATATAATAAGTATAAGAAAGAAGAATGGGAGGAAATTCTTAATAGTAACAATATTAATTTAGCCCTTAATAACAAAATTTATACCATGGAAATGGTGCGACTTTTAACCTTAAGAGCGATAGTTAATCCTGATACTATTATTGAGTATTTTACATGGTTAAGTGAAGGGCAAAAACAAAATAAAGATGCTTTGAAATATGCTTTTTCTTTTCAAGAACAAGTTTATAATATCTCTCAAAATACATTAAATTATATTGATAATCAATTAAAAAGTGGTATTCGTAAGTTAAAAAGTCCTTTCGAGGCAATTTTTTGTAGAATTTTTGAAGATCGTACTTTTTCTCTTGCCCCTAATGAATTAGAATTATTAAAATTAAAATTATTAGACTTACAAACTATTATTAATCATAGCAATAGTTTATGGCAAACTTTTTGTATTGATGATGAAAATTTATTTAGCAAAAATACATTATTTGTTGAACCTAATTTTGAAGCATCTACAGGCAAAGAGAAAAATAAATGGTTTAATTTCCTGCCCGTTTATAAAAAAGAAGATGAATTTGATAAAATTGATAACATTAATTCCTTACTAATATTGGGATACGGAAGTGCATATCTTCCAGAATATTTACCAATATTAAGCTATTTACATAAAAAATTTAATCATACTAATATTCAAATTATTCCCATAGATGATTATACACTAAACCTTAGTGAATCTTGTGAATATATATTTCTTGAAGGGTTGTTATATGAATCACTATCTCTGACTAACTCTAAATGGAGTGATATTCATGATTCTTATTACTCTTTTAAAATTCAAAAAAAAACTACTTTCAATAATAAACAAATAATCGTCAGTATTATAGGAAGAGAATTTTTAGAAGGTATGAACAAGTATAAACTTGAAGAAAATGAGTGGTTAAAAGATTGTTTTGAACAGTTAAATTTTTCTAAAACACTATTTTTTTTTAATGGATTACGTCATGAAGAAGATTCTCAAATAGCAAAAAGTATTAATAATTTGAGCCGTTATTTAAGTCAATATGATAAACTTGTATTAAAAAGAATACCTGTCATTTTTCATCATTTTGATCATCCAAAATTATACCCTTATAAAAATGATATGAATAGTTTTTTAAAACAACGATTTCCTTTAACAAAAAATGCTTTTGATGAATGGGGGAAAAGATCAAATATTTCTATTGCTTATTTTTCATGTTCTTTATTTGGTATTGTCAAAAATAATGGAATGATAGAATCAAATGGATACTACTATGATCATTACGGAGCTATATTAAAAAATCCTGATAATTGGAAACCTTTTGGTATATTATCACCTATTTATTGGTTACTAACAGGAAGATATGATGCTAATTTTTTAGATATTTAAAATCATGATTAATTATTGTGTCTAAATCTATATCTAAAGTAAAGACAATTAAAACAGACTTTTAAAGCTCATTCTAATAGTGTAAATAGTGTGGCATTTAGTCCTAATAGTCAATATTTAGCTAGTGGTAGTGGTGATAAAACTATTAACATTTGGAGGCTAAAATGAGGATATTTAATCAATATCAAAAAACAAGAATTATCAACTATTTTTAGGCATTAATCATTATTTCAATCCTTCTAATATTTAGCGATCGCCATGATTAAAATTCACTTAAATTAACATCAATAATTGTAAGAATAGCCACCATAATTATCTTCATTTCTTCAGGGAATAAAACCCCTAATTTTTTTTGAAAACGTTGAATATCAACACCTCTCAATTGTAAAGTATCAACGGCGGAAATTTTACTTAAATTATTAACCTTATTAGGGATAATTTTAACGTGCCAAGGATTTTGAGCAAAGTAATTTTTCCAGTCAGTAACAGGTGCAATTAACTTTAATGGTAACTTACCAATAGCATCAGAATTAATGACTATGACAGGGCGTATTTTTTTTATTTCTACTCCCAAAGTTGGCTCTAAATTAACTAACCAAATTTCTCCTCTTTTGGGTATATTTTTCTTTATATTCAACAAAATCTCCTCCGCTTAATTCTTGCCATTCACTATTGTTTTGATAATGAGATAACATTTTATCAGCACTTTCTAATAGAATTTGAGAGCGTTCTTCTTCTGGTAATCTTAAAATAGCTAATCTTTCCTCAAGAGATAAATCCTGCTTGTCTAAATTAGATGATGATTGATTTGTCATTAATAAACGCTCATATTCTTCCACAGAAAGTAAAATAGCAACTTGTCGCCCTTGTTTTTCAATGATAACAGGTTCTCGTCTAGCCCAATCTAATAACATTCCAAACCTATTTTTTGCTTCTGATGCCGTTAAACTTTTCATTATTTTAGTTAATTTTCTTGGATTATATAGCTATTTTAGCTAAAAGTTAGGATGAAAATGATCAAGTAATAGACAAATTATGAATAGTTTTATATTTAGTTAAAATTGAGTAAGAGTATTCTGATTAATATTTTCCTTAATAAGAGTTAATAAGTGAGGAGAAATATCTGTTTTGTGAAATAATATTTTAAGCATAAATATTTTTTGTTATTATGTTTATATAGTATTTATTTGAGAATATAATTTTATGTTGGAAAGAGAACAATTAATTCATGAAATTGAAAATACACCTGATATTTTAGTCAAAGAAGTTCTAAATTTTTTATTATTTATCAAATCAAAAAAACAACTATCAACCTCGCAGGATTCTTTATCACAAGATACTCAAATTCCATCTTTTTTAACGTTTATTGATGAGCTTAACGCCGAAACTTCACAGGAATTAACGACAAAACTCCCTGAAGATTTTGCCCAAAATTTAGACTATTATCTTTACGGTAATCCTAAACAGTAACCATGAAAAAAATCTTTGCTGATACTGGATATTGGATTGCATTATTAAATCCTGATGATAGCTTACATCAAAAAACAAGAGAAATAACAACTTCTATTGGCAATACAACTATTGTCACCAGTGAAATGATATTTACTGAGTTATTAAATGCTTTTTCTGGGAGGGGAAAAATTTATAAACAAAAAGCAGTTAAATTTATCGAATATTCTTTCACAAATCCTCAAATAGAAGTCATATCTCAAACAGAAGAATTAATTAAAAAATCTTTAGAATTGTATAAAAAAAGATTAGATAAACAATGGAGTTTAACTGATTGCTCATCTTTTTATATAATGGAAAAACAAAATATTGTATTGCTCTTGCTTACGATAAGCATTTTGAACAAGCTGGATTTAGAGCATTATTAAGATAAAAAATTGTAATCCTTTTTTATTTTTATATTTTTCATGAAAATTTTTGTTAACCTTGCATAAATAGGCAAAGTTCGACTGATATATATAAGAAGGCTAAAACAGCAAAATGAAATCATGATTCTTTCAAAACTTTCCTCAAGACAAAATCTGCTTAAAAACATTCTCGACAACTCCCAACAAGCCTTACAACTAGGTTTGTGGGGGGCAACAGGAGGAGCGATGGGCAGTATAATTGGTGATATTATTTTAGCCGGACAAAATCAAACCACTTTTATCGCTGTAGTTATCATGACGGGTTTTTGGTTTGCCATTATTGGATTTGCGATCGCTCTTAGTTTATTATTAGGATATAATTGCTACTTAAAAAGAGGTATGAGGTGGGGAGAAAGCCTCAAATCGGCATTATTACCTGGATTACTGTCAGGGTTAATCGCTGGAGGTATCGCACAGGGGATATTTTCCATTTTGGGTGCAACAGAGATATTAAGAGTGATATGTTGGGGTATAGCTGGAGGATTATTGGGATTTGGTTTAAGTTTTCGTATCCCCAATTTAGACAAAATTCGAGGGTTAGGAGGAGGATTTTTAGGGGGAATAATTGGCGGTTGTCTTTTTATCGGTTTTAGCTTCATTGCTGGGGAAATAATTGGGCGTATTTTCGGATTAGCCGCCATTGGTTTTTTTATTGGTTTAATGATAATCTTAATCGAAGCAGTTTTTCGAGAAGCGTGGTTAATTGTGCATTATGGAGAAAACGAACAAAAAACCGTATCTTTAGGCAGTCAACCAGTGATTTTAGGCAGTAGTAATAAAGCCCATATTTATTTACCAAAATCTCAGGGTTATACCCCTATAACTGCTAAAATTTACTTAGAAAATAAACAAATTTTTATCAACTTTGATCAAGAATATGGACAAAAAATGAAACAATTAACCCAAGAATTAAAAAACGGAGATAAACGTAAATTAGGTAATATAGCTATTGAGATAAAAACCCAATAATTGTTACAAGCAACCAATAATTGTTACAGGCAAGATGCCTGTTTTACGGATTATATGTGATAAGCTAAGACGCATTTGAGTTGCCTATTTGCCTAAAATTATCTATCAAAATAGTTGAAATAATTATAAATAATGGTCAAATATACATTAACAATTACTAATAAAGAGGATAACCAAAATTTTAGTTATAGTTTACAATTAAATCAAAACCAAGAAGATAATCCTCAGCTTATTTTTAATCATGAAATTATCTCTAGTATAAAAACACAACTAGAAACTAAAAGTTTAGCTACCATTAATCAATATCAATTACAACAAATAATTAATAGTTGGATAGAAGATATAAAAGAGGGTTATCGTCTCACTCCTATAACGATAAAATTAAAATCAATGCTAGATGAAAAAATAAAATTATTAATAGATTCAGGTAATCAAGAAATACCTAATTTTATCGAACCAGATTTAGAAAATATCGAACCAACAGGAGGAGTTTTACCACCTTTATCTAGTATCTTTTCTTTTTAATTAGACATTTGGTATAGACTATTTGTTATATAGGTTTGTAGTGAGGGCTTCCGCCCTTATTCTTCAAAATTTTGTCCACAATAGTTAAAGCCATTACTACGAACTTAAACTATTAAAATTATCTAAAAAAATTATGGAATTAAATAACCCTTTAAAAGTAGAAATTACACCCCATCGAGAATTTTTAGCCGCCGATACAGCAGATCAAAAATTGTTTATTATGCTAAAATTACGCCCGATAAAAGAAGTAGCAAATAGTCGCCCTTCAACCACTGTTAGTATTTTAATTGACACCAGTGGTTCAATGTATGAAATTGTCTCAGGTAATCCTCAACCAACAGGTAATTTTATTACCACTGACGGCAACCAATATCGAGAAGTTACTGGCGGTAAAAGTAAGATTGATATTGTCATTGAATCCCTCAATAATTTAATCGATTCGGGTTTACTTAATCAGCAAGATAAGGTATGTTTAATACAGTTTGACGATCAAGCGTCCACTCTTATTCCTTTAACTCCAACTACTCAAAAACAAGACTTAAAAAATGCGATCGCCCGTTTAAAAGAATTTAGCGGAGGCACTTGTATGGGTAAAGGCATGGAAGAAGCCTTAAATATTTTAAGTAAACAATCCATGACAAGTAAAAGGGCGATTATATTTACTGATGGGCAAACATTTGATGAATTTGAATGTCAAGAATTAGCGAAAAAATTTGCTGAAAATAGTATTCCTATTACCGCTTTAGGTATCGGTGAATATAACGAAGATTTGTTAATTAACTTAGGAGATACCACCGCCGGGCGACTATATCATATTGTCGAAAAAGAAGCAAAAGGTACACAAATACCAGTAGAGAAAGTAGCACAAACAATCTTTGAAGAATATCAAAACACTATCGGTGAAGTTATCAATAATCTTGCCATGAATATCAAAACCGTCAAAGGAGTTGAATTAAACAGAGTAACAAGAGTATATCCCGAACAAGCAGAATTTCCCTTATTACAGCAACCCTATCATATCGGTTCAGCTAGAGGCAACGATGAAACAGTGTTTATCCTCGAATTTGATGTAGATAGTCGAGCTAGTTCTAAAGTTAGAGTAGCACAATTAGGCTTAACTTATGATGTCCCCGCCCAAAATCGTCGAGGAGAGTTACCTCCCCAGAATATTGTAGTCCAATTTTTAGCAGGACAAGGAGCAACCACTGCCGTAGATCAAGAAGTAATGGGGTATGTTCAACAAAGAAACATAAGTCAATTAATAGATGATGCCACAAAAGTAGCTGAAGAAAACCCCGAATTAGCAGAGCAAAAAATGGAGACTGCCCGTCGTCTTACCGTTAAAATTGGGAATCAGGATATGTTAGAATCCCTCAATGAAGGCATTATCGAGTTACGCAAAACCCGTAAAATTTCCTCTAGCACTCGTAAAACCGTTAAAATGGGAGCTAAGGGTAAAACCGTCAAAATGTCAACTACTGATTTAGATGAGGGCTTATCCGATGAGCAAATTCGCCAATTAACAGGCACTTAAAGAAGAATAAATTAGTCGTTATAAATGGTAAATTCGATATTTTTATTACTGATAAATTAATTAATTCTATGACTATTACTTGTAATGTTTGTGGATATGATCGAAACCCCGAAGACTTAGAATTTTGTGATGCTTGTGGAGCAGAACTTGTTATAAATACATTAGATGTAACTCCAAATATACCTCCCTCTCCTCCTTCACCTACTTTTGATGACTCCTTAGAATCCTCTCCTACTGTTAAAGTTACCCCTTCTAATCCTGAATCCATTATTCCCTCTTCTCCTCCTTCACCTATTACTACTGGTAAAGCCAAGTTGATTAGTAAAATGCCTAAGGCCCCTATTCCTGAATTTATGATCGAGAACTATGCTAATATTGGTATATTCGACCCTGATACTGGGCCTGTGGATATAGACTTAGAGCATTTTTTAGGTAATGAGACAGTTTCTCGTCAACACGGTGAAATTTACTTCGAGAATCACCAATGGAAGATTAAAGATTTAGGCTCAACTAATGGTATTTTTATCAAAAAAGTTGGACAAAATCGTTTTAATGCCCGTATTACCACTCCTGACATTCTGGAAAATGGTGATGAAATTGCTATCGCCAAAATTCGTTTTACCTTTCAAATTATCGATTAATTTTTTTCTCTCGCAAAGACGCAAAGACGCAAAGTCTGGTAAAACTCATAGGTTGAGGATAAGGAAGAAAGAAGTATCTGGAAACTATTATTTCTTGCTTACCTTTACCCCAAGTCTATTTACTATATAAATATTCACTAAAAATCAATGGATTTAGTCACAATTCAACAAGGAAAAACTATAACTTTAGATAATATTGAAATTGAAATTATTAAATATTTGGGGTTACTAAATAATCGAATTCACTATTACCAAGTTAAAGTTATTAACGCTGAAAAATATACTTTAAATCAATGTTTAGGATTATTGAGAATCGGTGATATTGATAGTAACTTATCCCACGAAATTAACCTCAGAAATCAACTTAATGATTATGGCATGATTAGTGATTTATGGGCAAATATCACCCTAGAAAATATCATCCTTAATCCATCGTCTTCCTTAGAGATAACTAATCAATCTACAGACTTAGAATTTCAAGAAAACTTACCTCTTACTGACAGTCCAAATTTAGAAATAATCGAGAATCAACAAGATGAAAATAGAGAAGATAAACAAGAAGATTTTACCCTAGATTTACCCCTCACTTCGCAACAGAATAATTTAGAAACAGACAGTTATTTAGCAGAAGAAAAAGATGATGATTATTTAGAAGAAGAATACTATCCTGAAATCGAAATTGACAACCAAGAATCATCCACTAAATTATTGATTCTTATCCCTTATCCAGAAGAAAAAAATACCCTTACTTACTGGTTAAGTCAATCTCATAGTGACGAAGAAAAACTATCCCTTTTAGTCACCCTTTGTCAAGGCTTTTTTTATATCTCTCAAAATGGTTGGTATTGTTTAGATTTATCACCACAATTTATCTCCATTGGCACACCAATTAAGTTTTTTGATTTAACCCATGTTTATCCCCAAGAAATAAAACTAAAAACGGGTTTATTAGGCACATATTCAGCACCTGAATTAGCCTATAGTAAAGAGATTAATCAATTTATGAGTAGTTATGTTATCGGTGCATTAATGTATCAAATGTTTCATGAACAAAAATTACCTATTCGTCAAAATTTAACTATTAATTTAATTCCTAGAATATATCAAATTTTACAAGTTTGCTTATCACCAATTGCCGAAGAAAGATACTCATTAAATCAACTATTAAAACTACTAATCGAAACGAGAAATAGTTTAAGACAAAACATAATCTCATGGAAAATTGCCAAAAAATCGATACTAGGTTTATCTCCAAAAAGATTAGTTAATGAAGACAGTTATGGCATCAAACAGCAAGAAATCAACCAAAATAATCTAATTTTAGCAGGTATAGCCGATGGTATGGGAGGAATGGCACAAGGAGAATTAGCCAGTAAATTAGCCATTCAAACCTTATTAGAAACTCCCTTTAATTTTGAATTAAACAATGCAGAAAATCAACAAAAATGGCTAACAGAAATCTTTAATCAAGCAAACCAAAACATTAACCAACAAGTAAAAGAAGGAGGCACAACATTAAGCGTAATTTTAGCGATAAATAATCAATTAATAATTAGTCATGTGGGTGATAGTCGCATTTATTTAATCAGAAGAGAAGAAATAAAACAACTCAGTGAAGATCATTCTTTAGTTAATATGTTATTAGCTAGTGAACAAATTACCTATGAAGAAAGTTTAGATCATCCTGACAGAAATGTGTTAATAAAATCCCTAGGCTCAAAATCTGTTTTAAGTGCTGGTTATGTGCAAAATTTAAGTAAAAATAATCAGGCAATATCTCTAACTTTAGAAAACAATGATATATTGATTTTATGTAGTGATGGAGTTTGGGATTATTTTACTAATCAAGAGTTTTTAGATATTTTTATTCAGGAAAATAACCTCGATTCAGCCATTAATAAAATTATCCAACAGGTTTTAAACAAAGGTGCATCTGATAATGCCACAATTATCGCTTTAAAATGCTCTGTTAAACCTTATGAATTTTAAAAGTTTGCCATAAATCCTTGAGAATTTCAACGGCTGATTTATTATCAAAAAATTAAATTGATTTTGCGATGCACACCTCGCCCTACTATAATATATGACTATTCAATGTCCAGCTTGTTTAGAACAGAATCCTCTAAGTGTAACTTTTTGTCAAATTTGTGGCTATTCTTTAATCGAATTTTATTCTGATAATGATTCAAAAAATCAAGAAAAAACCCAAAATACTGGAAATAATTCTCCCCATCATTTAAAACTAAACACTTTATTATTAAATGGGCGTTATCAAATATTAGAAACCCTCGGCGAAGGTGGTTTCGGTATCACTTATAAAGGTATCTATCTCGCAAATCAAGCTACCGTTGCGATTAAAGAATTATGGGCAGAAAAATCAGCTAGACAAGATAATAACGTTATTTGGTCACTGAATACAACTCCTAAAGAAAAACAATTACAAATTCAAAAATTTAAGCTAGAATCTGACAACCAAAAAAAATGTCTTCATCCTAATATTCCCAAAGTTTATGAATGTTTTGAAGAAAATAATACTGCTTATATTGTCATGGAATTTATTGAAGGTAAATCTTTATTAAAAATTCTTGAAGAAGAAGGAATAATCAGTGAGAGTCGAATTAAAAAATACTTTATTCAAATAGCAGAAGCCTTAAAAATAATTCATGATAATAATTTCTTACATCGAGATATAAAACCAGAAAATATTATTATTAATCCTCAAGATAACGCCATTTTAATCGACTTCGGTGCTACCAAAGAATTTATTAATGGTATGATAAGTGTAATGAGTACTGTTCTAACTCGTGGATATGCCCCCTATGAACAATATAGCACTAAAAGTAAACGATTTGCGGCTACAGATTTTTATGCTTTGTGTGCCTCAATGTATGAATTATTAACGGGAAAATTACCTGAAGATGCGGCAGAAAGAGTTGATTCTATTTTACATAATAAAGGTAAAGATCCTTTAATTTCTCCTCGTCAATTACGCCCTGATATTACTCCTTTAATGGAGAATATTATTTTAACAGGAATGCGGATTAAAGTTGAAGAAAGATTCCAAACTGCTACTGAATTAATTAAGGCTTTACAAGGAAATTTTCTTTCTCCTTTACATAAAAAAGCTCAAGATTTTTTACAGCAACATAATTTAGTAGAAGCCGTAAAAGCCTATCAAAATTGTCTGCAAAGTGAGCTGAATAATGATCAGGTAATGATAGAATTAGCATTAGTACAAACTCATGTTAACCCTCAACAAGCAGAAATTACAGCAAATCAGGCGATAAAATTAAATCCCCATGACGGCAGAAGTTACGCTGTTTTAGGTTTAATGGCTTGTCGTCAGGGAAATTGGCAAAAAGCTGTGTCAGATTTACAAAAAGCCTCCGAGTTAACACCACAACAAGGGTGGATAAAAAGTAACTTGGCTTGGGGATTGGGAAAGTTAGGCAAATGGCAAGAAGCAGAAACCGTTATAAATCAAGCCTTATCTTTAGATAGTAATTGTACTTTTTCTTTAGGTGTGAAAGCATGGATTTTAACCAAACAGAAACAATGGAATTGCGATATTTCCCCCGCAACTCAAGCTATTTTTAAGTCAAAACAAATTAATAATAGTCATAGTCAGGAATTGCAAAGTTGGGTATATCCTATTCTTATTTTTAGCTTAAAACACGCTGTTATCACTAAAAATGCTCAAGATGTCGGAAGAAAAATTAACGATTTTTGTCAACAAATTCCTGATAGTGGTTATGCTTGGGGTTTAAAAGGGTGGCATTACGCTAAAGAAGGGAAGTTAAATGAGGCAATTAATTACTTGCAAAAAGCGACTTCTTGTCAAGATTTTCCTCATGGGGTATTAATTAATCAAGGCATTATTTATGAGATGATAAATCAGCCTGAAAAAGCGATAAGTAGTTATAGCCAATATGAACAAATATTTTCTAATCATTATTTAGTTTATTATCGTTTAGGCACTTTATTTGCTCATCAGCAACAATGGCAGAATGCTCAAATTTATTTAGAAAAAGCCCTCAAAATTAATAATAAATTACCAGAGTTGTATCATAATTTAGCATGGGTTTTATTGAATGTTAGAAATATGGATGGAGATATAGAGAATTCTATTCAAGTTATGGCTAATTATCGTCAAGCGATTAAGTTATATTACGCTCAAAATTCTCCTTATGCGACACAACTCAAAAAACAATTTGATGATTTACAAATTAAACTTTAGTAAATAATGCGATTTGATGATTTACAAATTAAACTTTAGTAAATAATGCGATCGCCTTTTCTTGTTTGATAAATTAATGAATAATCCACAAATAATTATTTTCGGTGAAGTTTTATTCGATTGTTTTCCTGATGGTAATCTGGTTTTAGGAGGCGCACCTTTTAACGTAGCATGGCATTTACAAGCATTTGGTGTTTCACCTTTATTTATTTCTCGCATTGGCAATGATGCTTACGGAAAAATCATCAAAAAGGCTATGGAAGATTGGGGAATGAATATAACAGGGTTACAAGAAGATAAGATTAATCCTACGGGTATGGTGCAGGTAAAATTGATCAATAATGAACCACATTACGATATTCTCGAAAATAGTGCCTATGATTTTATTGATTCTTCTCTGATTCCGAATCTTCCTCAACATAGTATTCTTTATCATGGTACACTAGCTCTAAGAAATTCTACCTCTGCCAAAACTCTTGAGAAAATAAAAACTGATATATCTCCGTCTATATTTATTGATGTTAACTTACGATCGCCTTGGTGGAATTTAAACAGGATTAAATTATTATTAAAACAAGCATCATCATTAAAGTTAAACCAAGAAGAATTATCTTTTATTGTAAAGGAAGAAAAAAATATTAATCAAGCAATTAATCACTTATTCTCGACTTATCCCTTCAATAATATTATTCTCACCAAAGGAAAAGCTGGGGCAATTTTATTCACTCGTGACAATATCACTCACCAAATTTCACCCTCCCAAAATACCACTGTTATTGATACTGTAGGTGCTGGAGATGCTTTTTGTAGTGTATTAATTCTCGGTATGGTTAAAAAATGGGATATATTAACTACTTTAATCAAAGCTCAAAAATTTGCTAGTGCTATTGTAGGCATACAAGGAGCAACGACAAACCTAAAATCATTTTATGCCTCTTTTTTAAAACATTGACATCAATTATAATTAGCACATTTAGGGATAAATTCCTGACTATCTATGAAACAATGGAAAATTTATGAGTTCAGATACTGCTACTTTACTATTATCTTGTCCTGATCAACAGGGTTTAGTGGCAAAAATTGCCAATTTTATTTATGCTAACGGTGGTAATATTATTCATGCTGATCATCATACAGACTTAGAAGCAGGTTTATTTCTTTCTCGTATTGAATGGCAGTTACAAGGTTTTAATTTGCCTAGGGATTTGATAGGTAGAGCTTTTGAGGCGATCGCCCAACCATTAGAAGCAGATTGGCAACTACATTTTTCTGATACAATTCCTCAAATAGCAATATGGGTAAGTCAACAAGATCATTGTTTATATGATTTATTATGGCGTATTCAGGCAAAAGAATTAAAAGTAAAAGTTGGTTTAATAATTAGTAATCATGAAAAATTAGCTAAAATAGCCGATCAATTTGGAATCGAATTTCATTATTTACCGATTAATAAAGATAATAAAAAAGAGCAAGAATTAAAACAGTTAGAATTACTAAAAAATGCTAATATTGAGTTAGTAATTTTAGCAAAATATATGCAGGTTTTAAGTGCTGATTTTCTTCAAAAGTTTCCTAATGTAATTAATATTCATCACTCTTTTTTACCAGCATTTGTCGGGGCAAAACCCTATCATCAAGCCTATAGTAGAGGAGTTAAAATTATTGGGGCTACTGCCCATTATATTACCCAAGATTTAGATGCAGGACCAATTATTGAACAAGATGTTGTTAAAATTAGTCATCGAGATACCGTAGAAGATTTAATCAGAAAAGGTAAAGATTTAGAAAAAATTGTCTTGGCTAGAGGAGTGCGATTACACTTACAACATCGAGTTTTAGTTTATGGAAATCGTACTGTAGTTTTTGCTTAATTTTGGTTTTATTAATTTTCTTACAGTGCTTTTCAATTTGGTAAATCATACCCTCAAATTCTGGGCTGTGCATCGCCCTACTTTTATAAAAGAATTGTTGTTTATTGATCTGAAAACTGCTGTAAACTAAATAATTTAGTAAAACTCTATATAGCAATCCTAAATGATTCGTGGCAAAATAAGGACTACAAATTTAAAGGCAAGGGGTTTAAACCCCTTGTTGAATAACAGGTAAAACATTATTTCCTAATGTACATAATGTTAATATCGTGTGATTTTTTCGACTTTTTCAGCAAACCCTACTTAGGCTACATCATCGTGAGCAAAGCGATTATAGAGGAAGTCTAAAGCATAATTGCGCAGATCGTAGTATTGAGGATCTTCCATAATACGCTCCCTGTCACGAGGACGAGGGAAAGGTATATTTAATATTTCACCAATAGTCGCCGCTGGGCCATTAGTCATCATAATAAGACGATCGGCTAAAAACAAGGCTTCATCTATATCATGAGTAATCATTAAAACATTACAACGATATTCATTCCAAATATTAAGTAATTCTTCTTGTAACTCTTCTTTGGTAATAGGATCTAATGCACCAAAAGGCTCATCTAAAATAAGTACTTCAGGACGTATAGCTAAAGCACGGGCGATCGAAGTACGTTGTTTCATACCCCCAGAAATTTGGGTAGGCTTTTTGTCGGCAGCTTCCGTTAAACCGACTAAGGCTAAATGATCCCTTACTATGGCTCTTTTTTCTGCTTCTTTTTTCTCAGGATATACCGAATCAATAGCTAGATATACGTTTTCAAATACTGTTAACCAAGGTAAAAGGGAGTAGTTTTGAAATTCTACCATGCGATCGGGACCGGGTTTGGTAATAGGTTTACCTTTTAATTTTACTGATCCTGAAGTAGGTTGAGCAAAGCCTGAAACCATGTTTAAAAGTGTGGATTTACCGCATCCAGAATGGCCAATTACACAAATAAATTCCCCTTGATTAACATTCAAATTAACGTCTTGAAGAACGGTATAACTTCCTGTGGGAGTGGGATAAACTTTAGAAACATTTTCGATAGTTAAAAATGAGTCTTGATAGAGTTGTTTTTCCATTTTTTGTGCGAATTGTTTAGTGGATATTTGCATTATTTTGACTCCTGTTTAGATAATTTAATATCCCTTAAATAAGAGATAATTTTAAAGTTTTTGATAGTTAGTTTTATGAAAATAGAAAGGACATAAATAAAATATTTAAGTTGTCCAATCTTCTATTTTGAGATTCGGGACTTTAGAAAAATCCTGATTATTACAAGTTAACAAAATTAAGTTTTGATAAAGGGCGATTGCAGCAATTCTTAAATCCATTGTTGATACTGAAATTTTTTGATTTTTTAATTGTTCAAAAATGTCAACTACATTATCATCAAAGTCTAAAATTATTGCTTCCGAAAAACTGTTAATAATCTGTTGTAATAATGTGTAACCTTTAACTAGATTTTGTGTGTTTTGAGAACGAATAATAAAAGTATGAGCTCCAATTATTTGTTCATGAAAGCTAACGATAGAAAAGGCAAAATCCCTAGAAGAATCTTGACGAAGATTACTGATTAAAACTTGATATTCAGTACCTGATTTTCTTTGTAAGAAACTAATGTGATCAGTGTCTAATAAATATTTTATTTTTGCTGATTAATTTCTTCAAAAGACATTTTTTCTTGGCGGAATAATTTACCATATTCTAAGGCTTCAAGGAAAGTTTCTTCATCCGATATTGAACCGATTACATTTTCAAGCCAATCATCAGATTTAGTATTTTTATTAATCTGATTTTGTAAATTAAGAACTGTTTGTTCTAATGTACTCAAACGTTGTTCTATATTTGTTTGATCTGACATAATTTTCAATAACTTTACTCAATTTATTCTCTATTTTATCCCCCTAAATCTATGGTTAGTAGTAATAGTAATGACTTTAGAGTACTCTAAAGAAGAAATTACAAACTATGCCGCTAGTAATGCACGAGAATTTAAGGGAATTTCCGCCATCGTTACATTACGTTTAATTTCAAGATGGTTTAAATAACCGATCGGATCTTCACCATCAAAAGGTATTCCATCAAATAATTTAATGGCTTCTCGGCGATATTTTAAGTCACTTAATCCTAATTCACGACAAGCAGTACTAAAGACACCAACTCGGCATACTCTTTCTAAAATTTCTACCCAGTTACGGGGGAAGGGAATATCTCCCCATCGTGCCATTTGTGTCATCATCCATAAATGTTCTGTACGACTTGGGCGATTCATGCCGTCTCCATAAAACCGATGATGAGCATATTCAACAGATTTTTCTAAGTTACAACTGTAGGAATTAGGATCACCTAATTGAATATAATCAATTTTAGTACTTAAATATTTACGATCGCTTAAAATAGTGCGTATTTCTTCCTGATTACTAGAATCAGCACAATATTGACAGGCTTCCAAAAGGGCTTTGACAAGGGCAATATGGCTATTAGGATAGTTGTTTGCCCAATCTTCCCTTACCCCTAATACTTTACCCGGATGTCCATTCCATACTTCCAAATCTGTTGCTACGGTGAAGCCGAAACCTTCCATAGCCGCGCGTAAGTTCCAAGGTTCACCTACACAGTAACCGTCAATACTACCTGCTTTTAAATCAGCGATCATTTGTGCGGGGGGAATAGTCTGTAAGTGTACATCATAATCAGGATCGATGCCTTCAGCCGCCAACCAATATCGTAGTAAAATATTGTGCATAGATGATGGATGTACCATACCAAAAGTATGATTCTCTTCTACAGATTCCAGTAACATTCTTTTGAGATGATGCCCATCATGAATTCCCATGTCATAGAATTTCTTAGCGAGAGTTACACCATTACCATTACGAGTCATTGTCAAAGCACTTACAACGGGTAAAGGTTCATTTTGATTGCCTCCCACCGTTAACCAAGTGGGCATTCCTGCCGGCATTTGAGCCGCATCTAAATAACCCCCTGCGATACCATCAACAATACCTCGCCAACTGGTTTCTCTGACTAAATTAACCTCATCTAAGCCATGTTTAGTGAAAAATCCTTTTTCTTTAGCAATGGCTAAAGGTGCGCAAGCAGTTAAAGGTAAAAAACCGATTTCCAAATTGACTTTTTCTAAGCCATGACGGGAGATAACTCCTTGTTTTTGGGCTCGAATTTTTTTGATGCGTTTTTGTTGATTTAAAAAGTAAATAATTTCGCTTCTTAAACTGTAATAACTAGGGTGATTTACTACTTCCATTCTTTGGCGAGGACGAGGAATATCTACTTCTAAAATACCGCCAATTTTTGAGCCAGGCCCGTTAGTTAACATGACGATTTTATCTGATAATAAAACTGCTTCATCCACATCATGAGTCACCATTATGGCAGTGATTTGATAGCGATCGCATATTTGCATTAACTGTTCTTGTAAATTGCCTCTGGTTAAAGCATCTAATGCACCAAAAGGCTCATCTAATAAAAGTAATTTCGGACGAATAGATAAAGCACGGGCGATAGCAACTCGTTGTCTCATACCACCAGATAACTGATTAGGGAACTTATCAACGGCATGACTCAAACCCACAAGATTAATATGATCTTCAACGATTTCCTTTCTTTCACTATCAGAATAACCCTTCATAACTTCATCAACAGCTAAAGCGATATTTTGACGAACAGTTAACCAAGGTAAAAGACAATAACTTTGAAAATTAACCATCCTTTCAGGCCCTGGTTTTTGGATTTTTTGCCCCTCTAAAGTAACAATTCCTTCCGTTGGTAAATCTAAACCAGCAATCATATTTAAGAGAGTGGACTTACCACAACCAGAGTGACCAATTAGAGAAATAAATTCACCTTTTTTTATCTCTAAATTAATGCCTTTTAAAGCTAAATATTCACCACCACCTGTTAAAGAAAATACTTTTTCAATATTATCAACTGCGACAAAAACTGACATAAATTTAACTCCTTAAAATACTTAAAAATAATTAATTGTTTGTAGTTAGGGCTTTAGCCCTTTTTTCGTCCTAAAAGACTTACTACGAACTATTGGCGGACAATTTTAGATTGAATCCAAGCCATGAATTTATCAAGAATTAAACCAATTGCACCGATATAAATTAGTGCTAAAATAATGTCACTAATATAATTATTTTGATAAGAATCCCAGATAAAAAAGCCAATTCCAACGATACCAGACATAACAATTTCTGCCGCAATAATCGCTAACCATGCCAAACCAATAGCAATTCTTAAACCAGTAAAAATGTAGGGTAATGCAGAAGGAATTAAAATTTTAAAGAAGAATTTTTTGTTAGAAAGTTGTAAAACTTGTTGGACATTAATATAGTCTTGAGGTATTTGTTGAACACCAACTACAGTATTAAGTAAAATAGGCCAAACTGCGGTAATAAAAATAACGAATAATGCGGCAGGTTGATTTTGCTGTAATGCAGCGAGGGCAATGGGTACCCATGCTAAAGGAGGTACGGTTCTTAAGAATTGAAATAGGGGATCTAATGCCTTATTTAAGAAAGGATTTAAACCAACTAAAATACCAACTCCAATACCAACAACTGCAGCAAAAGAATAGCCGATTAAAACTCTTTGTAAACTAGCCATTGCTTGCCAAAATAAACCAACATCAGTACCGCCACGATCGAAAAATGGGTACATTAAATAAATGCGAGTTCGTTCATTAGTAATAAGAGAAATTGGCCCCGGTAATTTAACTAATCCGATAGTTGAAAATAGTTGCCAAATTAATAAAAAACCTACAATTCCTAAAATGGGGGGTAAAATATTTTTCCCGTTTTTCTTCCAAAATTTAGTTAAAAAATTACTATTATTTCTTGATGTTCTGATGGTGGTAGCCATGATGTAAATTTCCTCTTTTTTTTGATTAATATTTATTGGTAATAATTAAACTTTTTTTATCGCTAAACTATCTAAATAAGCCTTGGGATTTGCTGGATCAAATGTTTTTCCGTCAAATAATGTTTCTACTCCACGGGAATCACTACTGGGAATGTCCGCCGAAGGAATACCTGCTTCTGTTGCCGCTTCTCGCCATAAGTCAGATCGATTTACCTTGTCAATCAAGGCTTTAGCGTTATCATCTAAATAACTAGCAGGTAAAAAGCCCCAACGTACACTCTCCGTAATAAACCATAAATCGAGACTCTTATAAGGGAAAGAAACACTGCCTTTATCAGTTTTCCAATATTGAACCGCCATTTTGTAATCATCTATATCTGGTTGCCCGTCACCCATTTTATATTTACCCATTAAAGCTGGTTCGAGT
>NZ_VRZC01000119.1 GCF_016743215.1 Geminocystis sp. GBBB08 | reverse complement strand
CAGTGGGGACAATGGGGATTTCCGGCTCTACCATAGAGTAATCGTAAATAATCGTAAATTTCTGTAACAGTACCTACCGTTGATCGAGGATTATGGGAAGTGGACTTTTGATCGATCGAAATAGCGGGGGATAAACCTTCTATACTATCAACATCGGGTTTATCTAACTGTCCTAAAAATTGTCGTGCGTAAGCACTCAATGATTCAACATATCTACGTTGTCCTTCAGCAAAAATAGTATCAAATGCTAAGGATGATTTACCACTACCAGACACCCCCGTGAAGACAATTAATTGATTACGAGGTAAATCTAAGTCAATATTTTTTAAATTATGTTGTCTCGCACCACGAATACAAATCATTTTTTTAGCTGATAAATTTTTATTTATAGTTGTCATAAATATAATAATTATGCTTCTTTACCTTAATTTAAACGGAATTTAAACTCCATAAGATATTGTTGATTTGGAAATAGTAATCAATGAACATATTTAAGAATTTATGGTTAAGGTATCAAAGGTTTTTACTCGTAGTTTATGTGGCATTATATTATTGACAGGATTTTTGAGTAGTTGTGAAAATAACTCCAATTCTTCTGTTAATGCACCTAGTATAGATCCGAATCAAACTGTGATGATCAAAGGTGCAGGGGCAACATTTCCAGCACCATTATACCAATTATGGATACAGAAATACGGTGAGGGGAAAGATAAGCAAAATATCAAAATTGCCTATGATTCTGTCGGTAGCGGTAAAGGGGTGAAAAATTTTTTAGAGGAAAATGTTGATTTTGGTGCTAGTGATGCCCCTTTGAATGAAAAAGAAAAAAAATTATTTCCTGAAAATAGAGGAAAAGCGCTGCAACTTCCGATGACAGGAGGTTTATTAGTTTTTGCTTATAATCTTTCAAATTATGAGGGGTTAGAAAATATTCGTCTTTCTAGGGAGAGTTATTGTGGTATTACTACGGGTAAAATCAAAAAATGGAATGACCCTCAAATTGTAGCTGATAACCCTGATTTAAGATTACCTGATATTCCCATTATTTTTGTCCATCGCTCTGATGGTAGTGGTACAACTTTCATCTTTACTAGCCATGTAGAAAAAGCCTGTGCTGATTGGAAAAGTGGCTCTGGTAAAGAGGTTGAGTGGCCGGTAGGTATTCCAGCAGATGGGAATGAAGGAGTTAGTACACAAATTCAACAAACTCAAGGTGCTATCGGATATATTGAGTATTCTTACTCAAAAACCAAAAATTTGAAAACGGCTACTATTCAAAACAAGGCTGGTAATTTTATTAAACCTTCTCCTGAAAGTGCCTCTAAAGCTTTTGGGAATTCGAATATACCCGAAGATTTTGCTTTATTAATACCTGTTACAGACATTCCTGACGCTTATCCTATTGTGGGTTTAACATGGTTGCTTATTTATGGTAATTATAGTGATCCTAGTAAGGCGGAAGTAATTAAAGATTTTGTGCAGTGGAGTTTAATTCAAGGGGATGAAAGTGCCACTAATTTAGGTTATTTACCTATTCCTGATGATTTACAACAAAAAGTTATTACCAGTCTTGATAGTAGTTTATAATTTATAATCTTTTTTGGTAATTTTACTTAGGTATAACTAGGTAATTTTACTAAAACTTCTTTTATTTTTATTTAATGATTTCTACAAATAAATAAAATTAGATATTTTAAAATATTATGTGTTCTAAAATACATCTTCAAAATAAAAATTAAATATTATGTTATGTTTAAATAGAGAAATTACTTAAAATATTTGTATATAGATTAAGTTAAGGTTAAAAGTGACAAAAAAGTAAGGAAAATATTTCTCTCAAAATTAATTTTTTATTAAAAATGTCAAATATTGAACTAAATAAACAGGTAAATTATGACAGCTATTATGATTAAAAATGAAGAGAATTCATTAAAAGAAATGATAGCAATTCCTTACAAAGTTTTAGAGGGATTGTTAGAGAAGAAAACGTCAGGTAAATTAATTATTAAAGATCCTAATGATATATCATTACAGTGGATTGTTTATTTAGGAGACGGTAAAATCCATTTTGCGACAAGCACTAGGGGAAAAAGAGAAAGAATAATGTATCTTTTATCTCAATGTTATTCTAAGCATAATTTTTATATTCCTCAAGATTTAGAAGACGATTATCAATTTATTAATCATCAATGGCAACATAATCATTTAGACTTGTCAAAAGTAAGGACAATTTTATCTTATATGACACAGGAAGCCATAGTTCGTTGTTTAACTTTATCAAGAGCTAAGGTACAATTTGAAAAGATAGTTGGTTTAAATCCTTTAATACTAAATCTTAGTCTAAAAGCTCTGATTAATCCTATTAAAGATCAAGTGCGTCAGTGGGTACAAATTAGAAATGAAATTAGCTCTCCTTTTATACGTTTAGAGATAAAAAATTGGCAATCAGCAAAGACTTATTTTGGTAGTAATATAGAAAAAGTTGATCAATTAGAATCATTAAAACCTTATATAGATGATCATTGCACATTATATGAAGTTGGCAACTATTCAGGTAAATCTGTTTTAGAATTAGGTTTATTTTTTCAGCCTTTAATTACTCTAAATTTAGTAAATATTAAACCTTATCAAGAAGTAATCAACTCGGAGAAAAAACCGATAATTGCTTGTATTGATGACAGTCAAACTATCCAACGCATAGTCAAAATGACTTTATTAACGGGAGGTTTTGATGTCATTAGTATTACTGAACCAGCTAAAGCAATAAGTATGTTTGTAAGACAAAAGCCTGACTTAATTTTGATGGATATTAATATGCCCGAAATTGACGGTTACAAATTAGCTTATATGATGCGTCAATCGTTGTTACTCAAAGATATTCCCATTGTAATGTTAACAGGAAGAGATGGTGTTATGGATCGAGTTAAGGCAAAAATGATTGGTGCGGTAGGTTATGTTTGTAAACCATTCAATCCTCAAGAATTAGTACAATCTGTTCATAATAACTTACAAAAAAATAATTCAGGAGTAAATTAACCGTGAAAAAAGTATTAGTGGTAGATGATTCTAAGTCTCAACAAACTCTCGTTAATGGCTTGTTAAAGACAATGGGAGTTGAAGTTAATTTGGTTGATAATGGAGAATCAGCGTTACAGTGGTTAAATGATCATGGGCAACCTGATCTTATTTTAATGGATATTGTCATGCCCACCATGAGTGGTTTAGATGTTTGTCGCCATATCCGCAAGGAAATGAATTATAAGACTGTGCCGATTATTTTTGTCACCACTAAAGATGAGGATTTTGATAAATTTTGGGCTTTACGACAAGGAGGAACAGCTTATGTTACTAAACCTTACAGCCCTACAGATTTAATTAATACTGTGAAAAATTATCTTTAAATTAGGCATTAGATATGAGGAATCAGGAATTAAGACTGACACTGACTGGCAAGATGCCTGTTTCACAATTATTAATTATTAACTATTAACTATTAACTCTTAATATGGATTATTTTATTGTGGAATTAAATGATGAACAAAAAATAGCTATTCCTCTTGATAAAGTTCAAGAAGTGATGAGTATTAATTATAATGATATTTGTCCTATTCCGGGAGTAAAAAGTGGTTTATTAGGTGTTGTTAGTCAAAGAGGAAATTTATTATGGTTATTAGATTTATCTCGACTTTTACTGAATTTTAATTCTTTAACTAATCGGTTTAATGCTTTAACTATTTTGGTTACTAAGTTAGAGGAAAATTATATTGGTTTAGTTATCAAAAAATTAGGAGAAATTAAGGATTCAATAATAGATAATAGTTTGATTGTTTCTGAGGAAAATATATTGAATAATTATTGTCAAGGTATTATTTTAGATACCCAAAAACAAATACCTATTATTGAGTTAAGTAAGATTAAAAGTTATGTTAATGAATTAGGAGTTATTATATGAATAAATTGCAGGAAGAAACCATTAATTTTAATTTTTCGGAAACTATTAATATTTTACAAAATAGCGTTAAGGAAAACCCCTCAGATTTAATCGCAAAACTCAATTTAGCTACGGCTTTACAACAAGAAAAACACTATCAAGAAGCACTTAAAGTTTATCAAGCTATTATTCAAGAAGATACTGATGGAGTTTTTGCGGATACGGCGGAAAAAGCTATTGCTGAAATTAAAATTAAGCATCTCACTAAAGAAGTCAAAACTGAAGAAAAATTAACTCCACAGAATCAAGATAATAATCAAAAAGAGTCTGTTAATATTGCCCAAAAAATAGTTAATTTACCCATTGCCTATAAACAGTTTATTGCTTTATTCATTTCTAGTTTAATTTCGATTTTAGGAGTAGTAGTAGCCGGAAGAGTTATTACTATTATTTTAGGTCGATCGCAGTTAGAAAATCAAGCGGTTGCTGAATTAGCAGTATCTGTTATTAATTATAATTCTCGTATCAATGAAATGGAGTCTGGATTTAGAGGGCAAAGTGATAATATTGCGATTATTGAAGCGGCTAAAAGTTATCAAGATACAGGCAAAATTCCTCCTAATTTAAGAGAGACAGTAAGACGAATTTTACAAAATGAAACCAATGCTAGACAAATTGAATATTCTACTTTAATTGGTTTAGATAGTAAGATAATTGTTAATGCTAATAAAGATAGAACAGGTGAACTTTTTACTTTGGATAATTTAGTCACAGAAGTGTTAAAATTTCCTCGCCGTTTACAAACTAATGCCATTATTTCTTGGGATGAAATTTCTGCGGAAAAGCCTCCTTTACCCAGTGGAATTGATAATCAAGATGTGTTGATGAATATTAGTTTTACTCCTGTAATTAATCCTCAATCTCAAAAAATAATAGGAATTTTAATGGCTGGTGAAGTTATCAATAATAAAACTTTATTTTTACGCAAAACTATAGAAGCGGTAGGGGGAGGTTATAGTGCTATTTATATGTTTAATGATGAAAAATTTCAACCAGTTTCTTCTATTTTACAAATTGCCAATAATGATGATGCAAAAACAAATATTCCTTTACCAGAATTAGATTTACTTAAACAAGCAGAAATTGGCACTGGTGGAAATTTAGTCAGTAGAATGTCTATAGAAAATAAGTGGCATACTGTAGCGGTGAAAGCCTTACCTAATTTTAAAGGAGAAGAAATCGCTTTTGTGGTGCGTGGCACTGCTGAAAATGATTTACAACAACTTTTAAATGAAAGTTTAACTTATCAAATTTTAGTTGGTATTTTCACTTTAATTATCGCAATTATTTTAGCTATTATTTTTGGTAACGCTTTGACAAAACCAATTCAAAAATTGCAACAAACGGCACAAAAAATTGGTGCTGGAGATAAAAATATTAGGGCAAAAATTACTTCTAAAGATGAAGTTGGGCAATTAGCACTTACTTTTAATGAAATGGCGGAAAGAATTGAAAGCTATACTGAAGCCATTGAAGATATTGCAAAACAGAGGGAAAAGGAAGCCCAATTTCAGAAACAACAACGAGAAAATCTCCAGAAAAATGTTATTAACCTTTTATTAGACATTGAAGAAGCTAGTAAGGGTAATTTAAGTGTACAAGCAGAGGTAGTATCTGGGGAAGTAGGTTCGATCGCTGATGCTTTTAATGCTACTATTAGAAGTTTACAAGGATTAGTAAAACAAGTAGTTATTTCTGCTAATCAAGTGAATGAGACGGTGGTAGCTAATGGGCAATCAGTAAATCATCTTGTTCAAAATTCTAGCAAACAAGATCAATATATTCAATCTGTTGGAACATCTATTGAAGAAATTACGCAATCTATTGAGAAAGTGAGTGAATCTGCCCAAAATGCGGCTCAAATTGCTCGAAAATCTCGATTGACGGCTAAAGAAGGCGAAAATGTCATAGATGAAACCGTCAATAGCATTTATCAAATTCGTCATACTGTAGCAGATACCTCGAAAAAAGCCAAGCGGTTAGCAGATTCTTCTCAAGAAATTTCTAAAATTGTCAGTATTATTTCCAATATTTCTGAAAAAACAAACCTTTTAGCTTTTAACGCTTCTATTGAAGCCGCACGCGCTGGGGAAAATGGGCAAGGTTTCAGGGTTGTTGCTGATGAAGTACGAAGGTTGGCAGAGCAAGTTACGTTTTCTACTCAAGAAATTGAGCAATTAGTAGTAAGTATTCAAGAGGAAACTAGCGAAATGATGAGAATGATGGAGGAAAGCACAACTCAAGTAGTCACAGGTACGAAATTAGTCAAAAATACTAAAGAAACCCTGCAAAAATTAGCTCAAATCAGTAACGAGATTGATTCATTATTAGAGTCTATCTCACAAAGTACTGTTAACCAAAAATTAATTTCTCAGAAAGTAAATGAAAAAATGCAGGAAGTAGCGGTGGTGACAAAAGAAACGGCGGAAGAATCAAACTTAGTATCTCAGTCATTGCAGGAGTTGGTAAAAGTTGCCACCGAAATGCAACAATCAGCTTCTCGTTTTCAAGTCAGTTGATGGCTGATGATGAATAGTAAATAGTTGATAATTTTATTTCTCCTCATTCGTCATTCGTCATTCCTCATTCTAAATTATTATGTTAGATTCTGTTAGTTTAGCTGCCATTGCACAAGAAGCCCGTAATTGTTTTTTAGAAGAAGATGCCCCAGAATATTTACAAATTTTGAGGGAAGGAATCATTCAATTAAAAAAGTTAATTAATGACAAAAAATCTTCAGAAAAATTAGCTCACTTATATAAAGAATTGGGAAGGGCTGCCCATTCTATCAAAGGTGGTGCTGGGATGGCAGAAATTTTTATTGTTAGTAAGTTAGCCCATAAAATTGAAGATATTTTTGAGGCTTTACAGCAAGATAGAGTTAATGATTTAGATACTACTTTAGAGTTATTAACTTTAGGTATTGATGAGTTAGAAAGTTTAATTGATGCTGAAAAAAATGATACTTTTCAAGATATACAAAATTCTGAATTAATCGATATTTTAGATCAATTTTTAACTACGTTTAATCCCCAACAAGAATTAATTGATATTGGTTTTGCTGATGATAGTTTTATTAATGTTGCTTTAACAGAAGATTTATCCGCTTGTATTGAAAGAGTCAGAGAAATTATTGATAATCCTGAGTTAGCCACAGAGGAAAATATTACTAATAACTTAAATATTTTACTGGAAGAATGTCAATTATTAGGTCAAGCGTTAAATTGTGATTGGTTAGTTAATCTTAGTCAAGTCATTAAAGATTTAAAGTCACAAAATATTAACTCTATTCAAGATTTTACCTTATTGGCGATCGCAGAAATTGAGTATCATCGACAACAATTTTTAGGAAGAGATGCTTCGACAAAAATAAAATTTTCCGAAAATTTTAGTAAGCTATTACCTTTAGAAAAACAGGAAGAAAAATCAGAGAAAAAGTTAGGGGTTAACTCTATAAATAATAGTAATAATAGAAATCTCAGAGTGCCGATTCAGAAAATAACGAAAATGGGAGATATAGTGGGGCAATTGTTAATTTTTTATGAGCGTTTAACTCTCTATGAAAATCAAATAAAACAAGGTAGTAATAATTTGAAGAAAAAAACTAAACTATTATCACCATTGAAAGAAAAAATAGAATCTATTTATGATCAATTAACTATTAATGATAGTAATAAATCTCCAGTAATAAATAAGAAAAAAATAGAAGAATTATCAGACTTTGATAGTTTAGAATTTGACGAATATACTCAAGTTCATTCTGCTTTGCAAAGTTTAACAGAATTAATTACTCAAGTGCAAGAAGTTAGGGAAGATTTTGAGTTAGTTAATCGAGAATTTCAAGAAACATTAATAGATATGAGAAAGTCTCTTGATATATTAGATCAAGAATTGAGACAAGTGCGTTTAGTGCCTTTTATGAATTTAGCAGGTAGTTTCATAAAACCTTTAGAAAAACTTAATAAAACCTATAATAAATCAGTAGAATTAGTCATTGAAGGAAAACAGATTCTTATTGACCAAAATATTATTGAATCTTTAAGAACACCATTTAATCATATCATTAGAAATGCCTTTGATCATGGTATAGAAACTTTAAAAATGAGAGAAAAATTAGGTAAAACTTTACCCGCTAAAATCATCTTAAGTGCAAAACTTGAAGGAAATAATGTGATTTTAACTATCACCGATGATGGAAAGGGAATTGACATTAAGAAAGTATATGAAAAAGCTATTGATTTAGGTTTATTTTCGATTAATACTGAGTTTAATAACTTAACTCGTCAACAAATTTTAAGTACGATTTTTTCTCCTGGATTCTCTACTGCTTCTCAAGTAACTGATTTATCAGGAAGAGGTATGGGTATGGATATTGTTAAAGGAGAAATTGAGAAATTAAGAGGCACAATTCAAGTTAATACAGAAATAGGAAAAGGCACAGAATTTAAACTCAAAATTCCGATGGCTTTAAATATCATCTCTTTGTTATTGGTAAAAATATCAACTCAACTTATCGCCATTCCTTCCGAAAATGTCTTCAGAATTATTCGCCTATCTGATTACGAAATAAAAAATAATAAACTAATATGGGAAAATAAAAAAATTCCTGTCTATAATTTATGTCAAATTCTTCCTTATAATCAAAATATTCCTATAGATATTTCTACTCCTTATGTGGGTTTATTATTAAACATTGGCAATGAAGAAATTATCATTACTGTTGATGCCATTGTTGATGAAAAACCCCTCGTTACCAAAAGTTTTGATGATACAGTCAATATTCCTGCCTATCTTGGGGGTTGCACAATTTTAGGAAGCGGAACAATTGTACCTATTTTAGTGCCAGATTATCTTAAACCCTTATTCACTAATTATCAAGAAAAAACTCAAGAGGAAAAAAGTAATAAAAATATAGCCAATACTAAAGATAAATTATCGGTGCTGATTATTGACGATTCCGTGACGGTAAGGCGTAGTTTAAATCTTGTGTTAACTCAAGTTGGCTATGATGTAACCCAGTGTCGAGATGGTAAGGAGGCATGGAATACTTTGCAAAATACTTTCATCAATTTTGACTTAGCGATTTGTGATTTAGAAATGCCGGGTTTTGATGGTTATAAAGTGCTTCAATTAATTAGAGTCTCGGAAAAATGGCAAAATCTTCCTGTTATTATCCTTACCTCTCGTGACAATAATTTACATCGACAAAAAGCCTTAGATTTAGGTGCAAATGCTTATATAATAAAACCCTTTAATCCTATTAAGATTTTAGAGATGGTGGTACAGATAACCTCCTCCAGCTATAATCAATCTTGTTCGGTATAATTATTTTTAATCGGTTAAGCCATGTTTTAAGGCAAATCTAACTAATTCAGTGCGACTATTTGTACCAGTTTTACTAAAAAGACGGCTAACATATTTTTCTACATTTCTGACGCTAGTTTCTAAAGTTTTGGCAATTTCTTTATTCATTAAACCCTGTGCCACTAAGTCTAATACACTTTGTTCTCTTGGAGTTAAATCAATAGCCATCGGTGGCTCTGTAATGGTAAACTTACTACTGGTTTCTAGTTTATCTTTGATGTCTTTTACGTCTTTTAATAATTCCTCTAATTGAAAATTACCATCTGTATTTTCTTGCGTACTTCTTTTTTTCTCTAACAAATTTCTGACAATCGCTTCTAATTCATCAGCATCAAAGGGTTTTGGTAAATAAGCGTCACATCCGGCAGTATATCCTTCTATGCGATCGCTTGTCATTCCTTTTGCTGTTAAAAAGATTACAGGAATTAAACGAAAACGATTATCTTCTTTTAGTTGTGCCAAAAATTGCAATCCGTTGACTTCTGGCATCATAATATCAGAAATAATTAAATCAGGAGTTTCTAATTCTAGTTTTTCCCATGCTTCTTTTGCATTACTAGCTACTTCTACTTGCCAGTTTTCATTAAAATTAAGGTATGCTTGTAATGATTCTCTAATACCAGGTTCATCATCCACTAATAATATTTTTTCTACTTCTGACATAACAATTATTAATAAAAAGTTTATCTAAAATTATCTAATTTTCAGTATATTGTTTTATGGCATCATATTGGCATTTATCGCAAAAACACTTGAATACATTAGAAACTTGTCCGCCACTGTTTCAAAAACTTTATTTACAACAGTTAAAAAGTCCTTTTAATTTAATTCAAGAAGAAAAAACTCAATGGGGAAAACAATTTCATTTATTGATGCAACAACATAATTTGGGTTTATTTATTGATGATATTCAGACAGAAAACGATGATTTAAAAGTTTCTGTTAAGGCTTTAGTTAATGCCACTGAAAACATATGGAAATCTTCTGATATTATTGCTAGAAAAGCAGAATATCAAGTTAATTATACCATTAAAAATTATTTATTTACCTCTGTTTATGATTTATTAATTTTGTCTGAAAATAAGGCGGTAATTTTTGATTGGAAAACTTACTTAAAACCTCAAAATGAACAGATATTAATTAATAATTGGCAAACCAAATTATATTTGTACATTTTAGCGGAAAAATTCCCCTATAAACCGTCGCAAATTTCTTTTACTTATTGGTTTGTCAAGTTACCTAATGAACCGCAAAAATACACAATTACATATAATAAAATTAAACATGAAAAAACTAGAAAAGAATTAAATTATTTATTAAAAAAACTAGAACATTTAACCACAGAATATATCGAAAATAAAGTTAATTTTTCTCATCATAATAACTGTGAAACTTGTCCTCATCGTTATCACTTTCCTAATTTATTAACAGAATCAAAATTACACCAAAATTTACCAACTTCTCTCGATGATATATAAAAAAATATAAATATCAAAAAAAGGTGGGCATTACCCACCCTACGGATTACTCATTACTAATTTCTAGCGTTTAGCTAATTTTTTACTGGGTAATTTACGCAAACGGATTGATTCTGGCGTTACTTCTACTAATTCATCGGGACCAATATATTCTAATGCCCTTTCTAAACTCATTTCAATAGGTGCTTGTAGTTGCACTAACTCATCACCAGTTGCAGAACGATGGTTCGTTAATTGTTTAGTTTTACAAACGTTAATTTCGACATCTTGGGCTCGATTACTTTCACCAATAATCATGCCTCTATACACTTTTGTACCCGGATGAATGAAGAAATTACCTCTATCTTCAGCATTTTTCATAGCGTAGAAAGTGGAAACACCTTCTTCAAAAGAAATTAAAACACCATTGTAACGAGTTTCTAAGTCACCAACTAAGGGGCGATATTCATGAAAACTATGATTCATAATACCTTCACCTTTTGTTATGCGAATGAAGTCACCACGAAAACCAATTAATCCTCTTGCGGGTACAATAAATTCTAATTGAGTGCGTCCGTTACCGCTAGATTGCATATCCTGCATTTCTGCTTTTCTTTGCCCTAAACGCTCAATACAAGCCCCTTGTGCCTCTTCAGGTACGTCTAAAACGAGGTATTCAAAAGGTTCGTAAGGTTGTCCGTTAACTTCACGATAAATTACTTGAGGTTGAGATACTTGAAACTCGAATCCTTCACGGCGCATATTTTCGATCAAAATACCTAAGTGTAATTCTCCTCTACCTGATACCACAAATTGTTCTGCGGATTCTCCATCTTCAACTCTTAAGGCTACGTTTGTTTGTAGTTCTTTATCAAGACGATCACGAATTTGACGAGATGTTACAAATTTACCTTCTTGCCCGGCAAAAGGAGAGTTATTGACAGAAAATGTCATCCTTAAAGTAGGTTCATCGACTTTGATCAATGGTAATGCTTGAGGTTCACTAGGACAAGTAATTGTTTCACCAATATTCGCATCAGCAAAACCAGCAACAGCTACAATAAAACCGGCACTAGCTTCAGGTAACTCTACCCGTTGTAAACCTTCAAAACCCAATAATTTACTAATCCGAGCTTTAACAATACTACCGTCTTCTTTAATTAAAGCCGCTTGTTGTCCCGCTTGAATTGTGCCGTTATGAATTTTACCTATCACAATACGCCCTAAATATTCGGAATAGTCAAGGGTAGTAACTTGCAATTGTAAGGGTTTAGTAGGATCTCCAGCAGGAGGTGGAACATGACCTAAAATAGCTTCAAATAAGGGTTGCATATCAATACCCTCATCTTCAATTTTATTTTTAGCATAACCACTGATACCTGAAGCATAAAGGGTGGTAAAATCGCATTGGTCATCATCAGCACCTAACTCTACAAATAAGTCAAATACTTTGTCAACAGCTTTGTCTGGTTCAGCTTGAGGTCGATCAATTTTATTAACTACAACAATAGGACGTAAACCTTTTTCAAGGGCTTTTTTAAGTACAAAACGGGTTTGAGGCATTGGCCCCTCATTGGCATCGACAATTAAAATACAACCATCAACCATTCCTAAAACTCGTTCTACTTCACCGCCAAAGTCAGCGTGGCCGGGGGTATCAACAATATTAATTAATGTGTCTTTATAACGTACTGCTGTATTTTTAGAAAGGATAGTAATTCCTCTTTCTCTTTCAATATCATTGGAAT